>NZ_JRKB01000024.1:0-1717 GCF_000800945.1 Plesiomonas sp. ZOR0011 | reverse complement strand
TACCCACGGATTCAGAGGTGAACGCGCCTGCAGTGATGTTACCTTGGGTTTTGCCTTCGATAGAGATATAACATGGAGTTGGCATTGCGATGCTCCTAAAACGATAGCTAAGGATGGCTCCTAATCACCAAAGCTATAGCATTCTTTATGCCACCAATTAAATCTTTGCAAATCAATGACATACCCCCCTTTCCACTCACTTTCACCCGAGCAAAAAATTGCGCACATAAGACATAATCACCGGCAAAAAATGCGCAAGTAGCATAATATTTCACATTTTAAGTAATAAATTGCGCAGCGCATGATGTTATTCCCATCAATTAAGGGCAATCATATCAAGGTGTTGAATGTGTTTTAGTATCTGTTGTGACTGGATTCACTCTTGATTCGTACCAATTCGCATACCGTATCAATATTGTGTTAATTAGGAGGAGTATTGTGGGCGGCTCCCCATTTTGAGGAGAAGTTGAAATCAGAGGCCAATCAATCTTTAGGTAAAGATTGATTTCAGCGCAGTATCACTAAAATACACCGTCCTACTACGACCATTTTTAGTGTGCGGGATATACAATGTCCGACTCTCTCGATAGATATGCTCATGGCGGACATGCAACATTTCCGATTTTCGCGTACCTGTAGGAGTCACATGGCAATTAAACCGGCGGCGACTTTTTATGCCATTTGATGTAAGGCAGATAAGTTTGGTGGAAGAACTCGCTCAGGGTGGATTCAGCGCGATAATTATCCCGCTCTTGCTTGGGATCATGACCTAATGCAATCGACTCCTTATGCTTACGTGCAATTTGGCGAGCGGTGGTCACATCCACATCAGGAAAACGTCCAATACCGATACTCTTTTTGGTTCCAAGGAAGGTATAACGCAATAGAAAGCGCTTACTTCCCGTTCGCCCCGAGAGGCATTTAAGACCTATCACTTCAGTATCGGAAAACTCAAGTTCTGTAGAACGAGGATTGGTATTAGCGGGTAATGCTTTAATCGCAGCATTAGTAAAGCGAAAGGATTTTTGCATCGTCATCCTCTTCAAGCCTATTGATAGCTTGAGGATAATATGCGAGCAAAAATAGGGTTATTGCGGGCATGAAGGTAACGCCATCAGCTACCGACTTATATATCTTAATGTCGCTACATGGTGGACGCTAGCGTTTAGTCTTTGGTCGACATAAACCGTTCTTACCTGCAGAGAAGGACCAGAGGTGTACCGGAAGTACCGGATAAGCGCAGTCTTGGCTATGTTAGAAGCCAATATGGTAGCAGTGCATTAGTAGGCTGGTGATTGCAGGACTTCGCCCTCCATGAGCACAGGATATGCACAGGGCGACAAATTTCAGATACAAAAAAACCACCTCTCGGTGGTTGATTTGTCGAGTAATTTGTTGAAATTACTCACGGTTTGCATGGTACCCGGAGCGGGACTTGAACCCGCACAGCCAGAAGCCGAGGGATTTTAAATCCCTTGTGTCTACCGATTCCACCATCCGGGCCTTGCAAAGGCACCCGTTAGGGTTTTGGAGGCGCGTTCCGGAGTCGAACCGGACTAGGCGGATTTGCAATCCGCTACATAACCGCTTTGTTAACGCGCCAATTTTTTATTACCACGCATTCATGCCTGATAATGTTGTTCTGGAGCGGGAAACGAGACTCGAACTCGCGACCCCGACCTTGGCAAGGTCGTGCTCTACCAACTGAGCTATTCCC
>NZ_JRKB01000023.1:0-10814 GCF_000800945.1 Plesiomonas sp. ZOR0011 | reverse complement strand
GAATTGGTAGACGCGCTAGCTTCAGGTGTTAGTGTCTTAACGGACGTGAGGGTTCAAGTCCCTCTCTTCGCACCAACAATTAACGGCGAAAGCCGTTTTTTTGTATCTAAAATTCGCCCCACACAGCCTCAGTGCACGATTTCCCTGTCCTTTTCGTCAACCAGCGCCCCTTAACCGAGCTTCCCCGTAAGCACTTACTCACTATCTTGCTTACTTGCCACGCCACGTACACTGGCTATCTCTTGTTACTCATTTGGCTCCACGATTTCATTATCCCTTCAATACCCGCTTTACAGCGCCGGTTGATGCGGTGAGCGGCCATAGACGCCCAGTTGCATAACGCGTACTCAACGCCTTCTTCTCCCGTTAAAAACGTTAATTTGTATCTGCGCGTCAATTACACGAATAATTGCACCACTTCGCAAAATTACACCACTAAATCACAATAATCTGTCTCTTTTCCTGCACTCTCCTTACCATTCACGTTAAAACCCGTCGGCATTTTTTCCAAAATCATCCGGAAAATTAACGAGAAATGGCATTACACGAGCGTGCATACAAAAAACTACAACCCAAGCTGATGCTGGCCTTTTTATTGTTCAGCATTATTCCGTTTAGTTTTGCTGCTTGGTTCCTGCTCAAAGTCCATGCCACCGATTTAACCGAACAGACCAACAACTATTTGGTTGCGGTACGTGACATCAAAAAAAATCAGCTCAATGACTATTTCCACTCCTTAGAAGAACAAGTGCTGGGCTTTGTGAATACCGAACTGGCCACCGCCGCGGGCGGACGCTTTTATGGTTTGGTCAATGCCTTCCAAATGCTGGGCGATAATGACGATGAAGCCCGCAAAAATGCCCAGAATCGTTATATTCCGGGCAGTGGTGATAAACCCAATAACCTGATTAAAAACGAAACTCCGCAAGGTTACGGAGCCTATGTGGGTAGTGAGCGCTACCGTCTGTTACATAGCCGCTTTCATCCCTCGTTTGTTGAAAAGCTGCGTTTTTCCGATTTTTCCGACATCTTGATTGCCAATACCCAAGGCGATGTGGTTTATTCGGTGACTAAAAATCGTAATTTCGGCACCAACTTACTGCATGGCCAATGGAAACAAACCGGACTGGCGAACGCCTTTCGGCAAACCTTAAAAACGGTACAGCAAGATGACAGCGGCAGTGCCACCAGCAATAAAACTCCGCTGATTTTTATCGATTTCTCCACCGATCCCGTGACCAAAGAGCACACCGCTTATTTGGCCGCGCCGGTCAGTCAAAATGGCTATTTGCACTCTATTTTTATCTTCCAGCTGACCAAGCGCAAACTGAACAGTATCTTGAGTGATGCAACTTTACTCGGCCACACCAGCTCTATTTTGTTGGTCGGTCCCGATCACATTGCGCGCGGTATTACGCCGATTTACAGCAAACAAACCGGCAGCTTACAGCAGCTCAGCGCCCCTTTTATTACCCAAGCGTTAGAAGGCCACACCGGTAACGGGATCAGTCGCTCGATTGACGGTTCAGCCGTGATTGCCGCCTACACCCCACTGGATGTGTTCGGCCAACATTGGGCGCTACTCACCGAAATGACCACCGAAGAGGCCTTTGCTCGGATCGCCGCACTGAAAAAGCTGTTCTTGGCGATGATGGCGCTGACCTTGGCCGCCGTCATTTTGGCCTCGCACTGGCTTTCGAACTCCATCACCGCCCCGCTGCTCAAACTGATGGAAGCGGCACGTGAAGTGGCCGACGGCAATTTGGATCACCCGATCGCCGGCCAAAACCGCACCGATGAGCTCGGCAGTCTGGCCAAAAGCTTTGCCTTTATGCAGGCCTCGATTCGCGATCAGCTGGATTTAATCAAAGCACAAAACGATGAATTAGAGCAGAAAGTGGCATTAATCGAGCAGCAAAACAAAGAGTTGCAGGTAGCCGATAAGCTCAAAGATGAGTTTTTGGCCAATACCTCGCATGAGCTGCGCACCCCACTGCACGGCATGTTAGGGATTGCCGAATCCATGTTGGCCGGCGCCGCTGGACCTCTCACGCCGCAGCAAGAGCATCAGCTGCATATGGTTGCCAAGAGCGGACATCGGCTGGCCAAGCTGGTTAACGAACTGCTCGACTACCACAAGATGCGCTACGGCGATCTGGAGCTGTACTTACAGCCGGTTGATGTCACCGCCGCGGCCAGCGTGGTGATTGAGTTATCGCAACATTTGGTCGCCGACAAACCGCTGAAAATCGTCAATCGCCTCGGTCACGATCTGCCCACCGTGATGGCCGATGAGCAACGTCTGGAGCAGATTCTATATAACCTGCTCGGCAATGCCATCAAGTTCACCACCGAAGGTAAAATCATCCTGTCCGCCAGCCATGATGAGCAGTATCTGACCCTGTCGGTGCGCGACACCGGGCCTGGGATCGAGCCAGACATGCTGGCCACCATTTTTGAGCCACTGGTCCAAGCCGGTCAGCAGCACAGCGCGGGGCTCGGACTGGGTTTGAGCATCAGTCGCCAATTAGTCGAACTGATGCACGGCAGCTTATCAGTACACTCCGAACCATTGGTCGGCTCCACATTCAGTTTCCACCTACCGCTTGCCACGGCAGGTGCCGCGGCCCAGAGCGTGCGAAGCGACAGCGCACCGCTCACCACAACCTCACGCTTACCGCCGCTGACTTCTCAGGGCGTCAATGCGGTACAACCAACCGTGCCGAGTCTGCCGCAATCGACCGATAACGCTCATCCGGCGGCGCGGATCCTGATTGTGGATGATGAGCCGATCAATATTCAGATCCTGTACAACTATCTGAGTCTGTCCGGCTTTAGCCTCGATAGTGTCACCCACGGCGAGGCGGCCATTGCCTACTGTTTACAACACGAACCCGATATTGTGTTGTTGGATGTCATGATGCCGGAAATCACCGGCTACGATGTCTGTAAGGCGCTGCGCGAACACTTTGACCGCCTGCAGCTGCCGGTGATTATGCTGACCGCCTTAAGCCAACCAGAAGAGATCGTGCGCGGCTTCAGCGCCGGCGCCAATGACTACCTAACCAAACCGTTTTGCCAAGAAGAGCTGCTGGCGCGCATTCAAGCCCAGCTCGATACCCGCCGTTTGGCCGGTATTGAGCAAGAAAACCAACAGCTGCAAGATACCTTGAATGCCGAGCAACAGCTGACCCAGCACCTAAAAGAGATCCAACAACGTCTCTTAACCTTGCTCGAGCACAGTGCAGAGCCAATTCTGCTGACCGATACCCGCGGCAAAATCACCTTAGCCAACAAAGCGGCGGAAACCCTGCTCAGCGTTCCGGAAGCTGAGCTGGCCCTGCATACCCTCAAAGATTGGCTTGCTGAGCCACTCGAGCAGCTGTTACCGGCCAGTCGTGAGTTCTATCAAGGCGAAGTGACACTCACCATTAATGGCGAAAGTAAGCCGTACAACCTGCAACTGTCACGCTTGCCGGCCAGCAGCGAGTTAGGTTATCTGGTGCTGTTCAATACCCGCGTTGAATTACCAACCCATCGGGTACAAGCGCTAGAAAATGCCCTCGAATCGGTGGTTTCCTTTGCCAGTGAAGGCAATCAAGCCACCTTGAGCCAATTACGCGAATTGGGGAGCGAATTTGCCGAACTGGCCGAGCGCCTGCAATGCAGTGAAGAGCGCGATGCAAAGCTGCGGGAAAACATGGTCAAAGCCATGAAACTGGCACTGGCTTATTGGGAAGAGAGTACCGGCAAGGGCAAATTTGATTTAGCCGAGCAAAGTGGCCTGTGGCGCGTCTACATTGACCGCGGCACCTTGCAGACTCGAACGATGGATAAATACCTGCAAATTGAAACCCTACCGAAAACGCCGCGCTGGCGCACGGTCATGAGTACGCTGGATTTTGTGCTGCAACAAGCGCGCAAACGTAGCGACAACCGCACCGTACTGGAAAATCTACGCCAACAGCTGCAATTGCTGCTTAAATAACGCTGTCGTAGCCTCACGTCATACCAACGGCACACTGGCACACCGGCGCCAGTGTAGCCATAAAAAGCGCCGAACTTTCATCGCGCCGCGCCGTCTTGTTATCCGTACCCGTCGAGTGAGTCACGGCCATCGACTAACCTTGTCTGGCCATTGCGCCAACAACTCTCTTGCGAGGGGCTCATGCTCCCACGTAACCGATTCGTTCCCCCGGAGCCTGATAACAAGCCATCTAGCGCTCACCGCCCGGCCTTGATCTCTTTTTCTCTTCATTACCTCGGCGCGATAGCTACATCTATGACTTCATTGATTACTACATCCACGACCCCACCATCTTCTCACTGTTTAATCATTAACCAATTAGCCCCTGCGCATCGAGCGAACCCGCTTTGTGCACCAAGTCATATTTTCAGGGCAGAAATAAGTCGCGATGAGGAAGGTATCAGCGCTCTCGGGAGCACTCAAATTGGGTCAATTTGTGGCGCTTTCAGGCCAATATGACCAGAAGATGACGGGTTTGAGATACCAATCACAGGATTTCAAGCGCTTAATTTTTACGCAGGCGAAAAAACAACGCCGTCAGTTTGCTTGCATTATTTTACGGATGAAAATAATAAACTCACTTAAAAAACATAAGGTTATAATTAATGCAAAATATCACACTTATTGCATTTAACCGGAACCACTGCGACACATTTCACATCCTGTTTTAGCCTCTGTAAAAGCGACGGAATAATTTTGCCGTTTTTAACGAGAAAACGTCGGAGTTTTACGATATTAACGAAAGCACTGATTGACGCTTTTGGTAAACAGGCGTTTCCTTAACGTGCTGAAGCAGGAAACACCACCGTTACGACGGGGAGAGAAATAGGAGATGTATAACGGTGGTCCACAGCAAGTAAGCCGATTTAGTTTTCCAGATTTGAAAACTTACGGACTTACCACTGCATCAAAACCAATAAGCAAATAGTAAGGAACAGCTATGCTTAGGAAGACTAAAATTGCGGTAGCACTGTTAGCAGCAGTCACATCTGGCCTCTCCGCAACTGCAACTGTTGCGGCAGAAAAATCAATGGTTACCATTGTGCCTGATTTTTTCACCGCGTTTGTTAGAAACTTTAACCCGTACCTGAACACCTCACTGCGTACCACTAATGACTTCATCTATGAACCATTAGTCGTATTCAACGAAATGAAAGGCAACGAGCCGGTATTCCGTCTGGCCACTGGTTTTACCATGGCACCGGATCTGAAGAGCATCACTTTCGACATCCGTGATGGCGTGAAATGGTCTGATGGACAACCATTCACTGCTGATGACGTCGTGTTCTCTTTCGATATGGTCAAAAAGCACCCAGAAATGGATTCCGTAGGTATCTACAAGTGGATCTCTAAAGCAGAGAAAGTTGGCCCGAACAAGGTCAAGTTTGATCTGGTAGAAGTGAATACTGCGGTTGCCAACGAAATCGTTAAGGTTCCAGTCGTTGCTAAGCACGTATGGGAAAAAGTCAAAGATCCAGTGACTTTCACCAACGAAAACCCTGTCGGTACCGGTCCTTATACCCAGATCGAGACTTTCACTCCACAACTGTACGTACAGTGTGAAAACCCGAACTACTGGCAAAAAGACCAGGTTAAAGTTGACTGTCTGCGCATGCCGCAAATCGCCAACAACGATCAGCTGCTGGCTAAGATCGTTAACAGCGAGCTGGACTGGACGTCTTCCTTCATTCCTGACATCGACCGTACTTATGCTGCGGCATCACCAAACCACAAGTACTGGTATACCCCAGCAGGTACTACCGCATTCGTTCTGAACTACACCAGCCCGAACGCTGCAGTGAACGAAGCCATTAACAACGTTGACTTCCGCCGCGCCTTCTCCATGGCTCTGGATCGTCAAGCTATCATCGACATCGCGGCCTACGGTAACGGTGTGGTGAACGACTACGCTTCCGGTATTGGTCCAGCATTCAAAAACTGGGCAAGCGAAGATACTCACAACAAGTACAAGCCATTCATGACGCACGACGTGAAAGGCGCTAAAGAGCTGCTGGCGAAAGCAGGCTTTAAAGATACTAACGGTGACGGCTTCGTAGAAACCCCAAGCGGTAAGAAACTGGAACTGACCGTAATCAGCCCGAACGGCTGGACTGACTTCAACAACGTAGTACAGCTGGGTGTAGAACAACTGGCTGACGTCGGCATCAAAGCGAAAGCGGCCACCCCTGAATTTGCTGTCCTGAACACCAAGATGGCGAAAGGTGACTACGATGCAGCGTTCACCAACTACTTCCACGGTCCAACACCGTTCAAGTATTTCGACACCGCGTTCAACTCGAAGTACCAAGGTGGCGAGCAGTTCGGTCGCTTCGCTATGCACCACTACAAAGATGCTGAGCTGGACAAGCTGCTGGACTCTTTCAACAAGACCGCAGACAAGAAAGAACAGCATGAGATCATGAATAAGATCCAAGAGCGCATCGCGTCTCAGCAGATCACTATTCCGGTCTACAGTGGCGTAGAGTTCTTCCAGTACAACACCAAGCGTTTCGACGGTTGGTTTAACGAGAAGAACCCGGTTGCCCGTCCACAAATCTGGAACGGCTACCCAGAGCGTTTACTGCAAGTACTGTCTCTGACTCCTAAGCAGTCTTAATTAACCCAGGGCCTGGGGTTGGCTCAGGCCTTACGTTAATACTCAACCCCCTGAGTATCCGCCAAGCAAGCTGGCTGAACGGAGCCAGGGGGTTTTCTTTACCCTAATAATTATAAAAAGCTGTACCAGAAAGGAAACCAGGACACAAATTCTTAAGGAAAGGTGTGAGCTATGGGCTTTTTTATTAGACGTTTATCGTTTTATCTCGTCGCATTTATGGTCGCCGCGACGATAAATTTTGCGCTTCCTCGCGCAATGCCGGGTGATCCTGTCACCATGATGTTTGCTTCTGCCACCGCGCAGGTAACGCCGGAAAAAATCGAAGCACTGAAAAAAATGTTCGGGTTTGTGGATGCGCCTCTTTGGGAGCAATACCTGACCTACATCAAGAGTATCTTCAGCGGTAACTTGGGCGTATCTACTCAGTTCTTCCCTGCCACTGTTAACGATGTACTGGCCTCGGCATTTGGTTGGTCACTGTTCCTCGCCGGTACCGCGATTATCGTCGCCTTTGCCATCGGCTCCGTAATGGGGATCTTCGCCGCTTGGTTCCGTGGCAGCCGTTATGACTCTTTTGCTTCGCCACTGATGATGGTGTTCCAAGCCGTGCCTCCGGTGGTGGTTGCACTGTTGGCCCTGTTCATCTTTGGGGTCGGTCTGCAATGGTTCCCGACCAGCTACGCCTTTACTCCAGGCTCCGAGCCCGAGTTTAGTCTGACATTCATCTCCGATGTCATGTACCACGCCATTTTGCCAGTGGGTTGCGCCGCGCTGATTCAGGTTGGGGGCTTCCTGATCACCATGCGTAACAACATGATCAACTTGCTGAACGAAGACTTCATCACCATGGCCAAAGCCAAAGGCTTGAGCCAGAACCGTGTGGTATTCAACTACGCAGCACGTAACGCCATCCTGCCAACCGTAACGGCACTGTCGATGGCGCTGGGTACCGCAATCGGTGGTCAGCTGATTATCGAGATTGTCTTTAACTACCCGGGCCTTGGCACCGTGCTCTACAAAGCCATTTTGGCACGTGACTACCAGGTCATTCAGGGACAACTGCTGTTGATGTGTATCTTTATGCTGGCCTTCAACTTCATCGCTGACCTGCTGTACGTCGTTCTGGATCCGCGTCTGCGTAAGGGAGGAAACTAAGCATGCGTATGCCAAATTTTGTCAAAATTGTGCTCGGTAACCCGAAAGCACTGGTCGGCTCCGGCATCATCATTGCCTTCATCCTGTTGGCGCTGTCGGCCTCGTTCATCACCACCCATGTGCCAGATAAGCGTGTTGGCCGTCCACACGAAGCACCAAGTGCTGAACACGTCATGGGCACCACCCGTATGGGCCGTGACGTGATGAGCCAAGTGATCCACGGCGGTAAAGTTTCCCTCGCTGTGGGTTTTGGCGCCGGGATCATCGTTTGTACCCTCGCCGTTGCGATGGGCGTCACTGCCGGTTACTTCGGTGGCAAGATTGATGAAGTCCTGACTTTCTTTATGAACGTGATGCTGGTTATTCCGCAATTGCCGCTCTTGTTCGTCCTTGCAGCCTTTATCGGTCAGGCGAGTCCTTTCGTCATCACACTCATAATAGGCTTCACGTCATGGGCGTGGGGCGCACGGGTGGTACGCGCACAGACCATGTCACTGCGTGAGAAGGAGTTTGTTAAAGCCGCCGAACTGCTGGGTGAACCGTCTTGGCGCATCATTCTGGTCGAAATTCTGCCGAACCTGATGTCCATCATTGGTGCGTCCTTCATCGGCTCGGTGATGTACGCCATCATGACCGAAGCAACCTTGGAATACTTAGGTCTGGGTGACCCAAATATCGTTAGCTGGGGCATCATGCTGTACAACGTACAAACCTCCTCGGCCATTCTGGTCGGCGCCTGGTGGGAAGTGGTCGCACCATGTCTGGCTCTGATTATTCTGGTTATCGGTCTGGCTCTGCTGAACTTTGCCGTCGATGAAATTGCCAACCCGCAGCTGCGCTCACAAAAAGGCATGCAACGCTGGAAGTCTATGATGCGTAAACAGCAGGAGGAAATAGCATGAGTAAGGATATTCAGCTGGAAATCCGCAACCTGTGCGTTGATTACATTACTGATGCCGGCGATGTGCGTGCGGTCAACAATGTCAGCTTTGATATCAAAAAAGGCGAGATCTTCGGTCTGGCCGGTGAATCCGGTTGCGGTAAAAGTACCGTCGCCTTCTCGGCTATGCGCCTGCACAAACCGCCTGCATTTATCACTGGCGGAGAGATCCTGTTCGATGGACAGGACATCCTAAAATTCAGCGAAGCGAAGATGACCAAGTTTCGCTGGGAAAGCATCAGTATGGTGTTCCAAAGCGCCATGAACTCACTCAACCCAGTACTGACGCTGGAAGAGCAGTTCTGTGACGTACTGATGGCCCACACCAACATGACCCGCGAGCAGGCGATCCGCCGCGCCGAAGGTCTGCTGGAGATTGTGGATATTCACCCAAGCCGTCTGCGCGACTATCCGCACCAGTTCTCCGGCGGTATGCGCCAGCGTCTGGTAATTGCCATTGCTTTGGCGCTCAATCCAAAACTGATCATCATGGATGAGCCAACCACCGCACTGGACGTCGTTGTACAGCGTGAAATCCTGCAAAAGATCTATGCACTGAAAGAAGAATTCGGCTTCTCGATTCTGTTCATTACTCACGATCTGAGCTTGATGGTCGAGTTTACCGACCGGATCGGCATCATGTATGCCGGTGAACTGGCGGAAGTCGCACCATCTAAGGAGATCCTGACCAAGCCGTATCACCCGTACACCGAAGGGCTGTCTAACTCCTTCCCACCGATGTTTGGTCCGAAGACGCCGCTAACTGGCATCCCAGGCAACCCGCTGAACTTGCTGGAAATTCCGGTAGGCTGCCGTTTCCAAGCGCGCTGCCCGAAAGCCACACAGCAATGTTTTAGCGAGTACACCAAACTGCATCAGGTTGAACCGCATCGATTTACCAACTGCCATCTGTTTACCCAGCAGGCTGCGCAAAAACTGGTTGTCGGGTAAGGAGTGGAAATATGTCGAATATCGTAGAACTGCCAATTGTTGAAGGGAAAAATCTGATTAAGGATTTCCCAATCAACAGCCATGCCCTCAACAAGCCAATGATGCGGGCACTGAATGACGTGTCGTTTAAACTCTACCGCCGCCGTGCGCTGGCGGTGGTGGGTGAGTCGGGCTCAGGTAAAAGTACCACTGCCCGGATCATCGCCAAGATGTACCACCAAAACGGCGGCCAGATTACCTATAAAGGCCGCAATATTGATGACATCAAATCCCGTCATGATCTGCTGAACTACCGGGCGGCGATTCAGATGGTGTGGCAAGATCCGTTCGGTTCATTGAACCCAACCCACACTATTTATCACCACATTGCACGCCCACTGCTGCTGCACAAAAAAGTGAGCTCTCAGGCTGAGTGCCGTGAGCGCGTGTACCAGCTGCTGGAGCAAGTGGGTCTGGTGCCGGTGAAAGCCACCTCAGAAAAATACCCGCACCAGCTCTCCGGCGGTCAACGTCAGCGGGTCAACATTGCCCGCAACTTGGCGGTAGAAGCCGATGTGGTACTGGCGGATGAACCAACCTCCATGCTGGACGTTTCGATTCGTGCTGGGGTGCTCAACTTACTGGAAGAGATGAAGCACGAAAACGACATGGCGATGATGTACATCACCCACGATATCGCCACCGCGCGTTATCTGGCAGAAGACATTGCCGTTATGTACGTTGGGCACATGGTGGAATGGGGTGATACCGAAGAGGTGATCCATCATCCTCAGCATCCGTACACCAAGCTGCTGATCTCGGCGGTACCGGATCCGAGCAAGAGTATCCACGCCAAGCTGGAAGGAGAAAAGGGCGAGATCCCGCTCTGGACACCAGACAGCGTCGGCTGTCCGTTCGCCGGACGCTGTACACACGCCACGGCCAAATGTACCGAAGCACTGCCCGAAGTGACTCAGCTTGGCAGTAACCACTTCGTTCGTTGCCACCTGTTTACATCATAAGGAACCAGCCATGCTGCTAGTAAACCATCTCGGCTACGAGCGGCACGGCGCAAAACAGGCGGTGCTGCAAGCACCGCCTGGTCTGCGCGGCCAGCAAGCCGGTCTATACCGTGAGGAAGACCA
>NZ_JRKB01000152.1:0-368 GCF_000800945.1 Plesiomonas sp. ZOR0011 | reverse complement strand
GTGCGGTAGTTCAGTTGGTTAGAATACCGGCCTGTCACGCCGGGGGTCGCGGGTTCGAGTCCCGTCCGCACCGCCAACAATTAGAAAAAACGCGTTCCGAGTACTGATGCGGAATTGCGTAGAAGCGAAAGCTTCGACACCAGTTTCGCGGAGCGGTAGTTCAGTCGGTTAGAATACCGGCCTGTCACGCCGGGGGTCGCGGGTTCGAGTCCCGTCCGCTCCGCCACTTTATCAACCCAGACAGCTTGCTGTCTGGGTTTTTTCTTGCCTGCGATCTGGCGATTTGGCCAGATTTCTGTCTTCTGTCTTCTGTCTTCTGTCTTCTGTCTTCTGTCTTCTGTCTTCTGTCTTCTGTCTTCTGTCTTCTG
>NZ_JRKB01000022.1:0-6669 GCF_000800945.1 Plesiomonas sp. ZOR0011 | reverse complement strand
CTTTTGGATATCAGCATTCTCAAACGAGTGCCCACACAGATTGTCTGATTAACTTTTTAAAGAGCGTTTCGCTACCGAAGTAGCGACAGGAAGTGAATTATTCCGCAATCCTGTTTTACTGTCAAGAAAATGTTTTGCATTTTCTCAAGAGCCGATATTCATTACTGCAGGCCAATCAGTGATTTGCATCACAGTCGCCGTGTCAGTGGGGTCGCATTATAGGGCGTTTTGCGGCGGGCGCAAGGGAAAAGTGAGAAAAACAATTCGCCCGCTGCATTTTCATCCAAAACGGCAAAAAAACACACTTTTCTGGTCTTAGGCCTGCGCCGAAGGGGCTAAAACAGCGATTTTTTGCGCAAATTCGCTAACTTTATTCCAGTCGGTATATTCCACTTCTTTACTAGGATCGGTTTCACCACCGGTCATGCGCATAATGAATTGGATCATCACACGGTCAAACCAGCGATAGCGCGGATAATAAAGCGCGCCAGCAAAGACCGCGGCCACGGTAGGCTGCCACACAGAACGCTGCAAGAACTTACGCACATAGGCGTTGGTCTCTGGCGTGTTCTTCTCCGGTTTGCGCGCCGTTAAGTTCACCCCAAAAAAGGCAGTTGGTAATTGCTGCAGTTCGCGCTGGTATTGCGCTATCCAGCGCTGCACCTGACGGCTAAAGTGCCCGTACCGAATCGAGGCGCCAATCACCACGGCACGGTACTCTGCCCACTGTGGTTGTAACGGCTGCTGCACATCATGCAGACACACCTGACAATCTGGCGCCTGCTGTTGCAGCTGCGCAGCAATATGCTGCATGATTTTTAAGGTTTGTCCGTCCGTGCTGGAATAGAGCAATAAATAAGTCTGAGCCATGATCAGTTTTTCCAGAATGTTGGGGTAAACAAGACCAACAGGGTAAACACTTCCAAGCGGCCAAACAGCATCGCGACCACCAAAATCCATTTCGCGCTGTTATTCAGGTCAGCAAAGTGCGGGGCGACCGAGCCTAGGCCCGGACCTAAGTTGTTCAAACTGGCGGCCACGGCCGAAAAGGCGGTCAACTCATCCACCCCAGTGGCAATCACGGCCAGCAAGCAAAGCATAAACACCAAGGCATAGGCAGAGAAAAACCCCCACACCCCTTCAATGATGCGCTCCGGTAGGGCGCGGCGACCCAGTTTTATCGAGTAGACCGCGCTGGGGTGCACCAGACGCTTTAATTCGCGGTTACCCTGCAAGCACAGTAATAGTATGCGGATCACTTTCAAGCCGCCGCCGGTCGAGCCGGCGCAGCCACCAATAAAGGAAGAGAATAATAACAGCAGCGGCAAGAACAGTGGCCAGTCTGCAAAGCTGGCGGTAGAAAAGCCGGCGGTGGTACTGATAGAAACCGATTGGAAAAACGCGTTATCCAGCGCCAGCTGCCAAGTGTCATACACCTGCTTATTCATCAACACGGCAAAGCAAATCAGCGTCAGGCTCAGCTGAACCAACAGGAAAAAGCGGCATTCTGGATCGCGCCAATACAAACGCCACGGGGTACGGCTGGTGAGCGCCGAAAAGTGCAGCGAGAAGTTACACCCAGCGATAATCAAAAAGACCCCGGTAATAATGTTGATCGCCGGACTATTAAAGTAGCCGATACTGGCATCGTGGGTGGAAAAGCCACCGATCGCGATAGTGGCAAAGCTGTGACTAATCGCATCAAAGCCGGACATCCCCGCTAACCAAAAAGCCAAGGCGCAGGCGATGGTCAGCAAGACGTAAATCAGCCATAAGGTTTTGGCCGTTTCGGCTATACGCGGGCGCATCTTGTTGTCTTTCAACGGCCCCGGCATTTCGGCCCGGTACAGCTGCATCCCCCCGACGCCTAATAGCGGCAAAATCGCCACCGCCAAGACAATGATCCCCATACCGCCTAACCACTGCAGCATTTGACGATAAAACAGTAAGGCTTTGGGCAGGTTATCCAGACCGACAATCACCGTCGCACCGGTGGTTGTCAATCCTGAGAAAGATTCAAAGAATGCATCGGTAAAACTCAGCGGCAACTCCGCGGAATAGATGAAGGGCAACGCCCCCACACTGCCGAGTACCGTCCAGAACAGCACCACAATCACAAAGCCATCGCGGGATTTGAGCTCATGCTTGTGCCGGCGATTAGGAAACCACAGCAGCGCACCGATCACCACGGCGGTGACAAAGGTGGTCATAAACGCGGTGCCCGAACCGTCACGGTACAGCAGCGCCACCAGCGCCGGAACGCACATGGTGACGGAAAACAGCATGATCAGCATGCCAACGATTCGGGTAATAGAGCGCAACTGCATGCAAAAGCTATCCTTGGACGAAAACGGAGGGGGAATTATTCAGACAATGTCTGCAAGATCAAGCCACCGCGGGTGCGATCTTTGAGCGCTTGAGCAAAAAGGGTGACCTGCTCCGCAGGCAAACCGATACGCAAACGAATATTGCCGCCAAATTCCACCTCCTGCTTCTCACCGTCATACGCCGCCAATAAGGTTTCCACCAAACTTAACTGAGCATAGTCACAGGTTAAGTAAAAGGCTTGCCGCTCAACTTTCTCTACCGTGGTCAGCAGCTTTAACGCCTGTTGCACCCCATTGCCGTAGGCTCGCACCAAACCACCGGTACCAAGGCGGATCCCACCATAATAGCGGACGACCACCGCCGTCAGCTCACCGACCCCACTCCCCAGTAGGCAGTTGAGGATCGGTTTCCCCGCAGTACCCGCAGGCTCACCATCATCGGAAAAGCCCAGCTGCTGCGAGTCAGTCGGCGCACCGGCCACAAATGCCCAGCAGTGATGCCGCGCCTGAGGGTGAGCCGCTTTCACCGCCTGAACAAAGGCCCGGGCCTGCTCGCTGCCCGGGGTATGTGCCAGTAAGGTGATAAAGCGACTTTTCTTTATTTCTTCAGCAAACTCGACCGCAGCGGCCGGAATGGGGTAGTGCGCCATCAGTTCAGTGCCAGATCCCGCGTCAGGTTTTCAATGCCGCCTTCGGTGATCACGATATTGTCTTCAATACGGATCCCACCAAATGGACGCAGCGCATCGATACGTGCCCAGTTAATGTGACTGTTCAGGGCGTGGTTTTTCCAAGGCTCGAGCAAAGAATCAATGAAATACAAACCCGGCTCGATAGTCAGCACCATGCGCGGCGCCAGTTCCCGCGTACAACGCAGGGCCGGATAGGCCGCAGGCGCAGCCAGATGGGTGCCTTGTTCATCTTGCATGAAACCAGCCACATCGTGCACTTGCAGGCCCAGTAAGTGACCCAAACCATGTGGCATGAAGCTACCGGTCAGCCCTTCGTTGACCATATCTTCTTCATTGAGACGCACAATATCGTGCTCACGCAGCATGCGCGCAATACGCTGGTGCATCTGCAGATTCAGATCAGGGTAGCGCTGGCCCGGTTCAATCGTGGCAATCAGCTCTTGCTGATGACGATGCATATCGCGGATCAGCGCAGCAAAATCATTCTCTTCGCGGGCGTAGGTACGAGTGATATCGGCGACATAACCGTTAAAGGTCGCGCCCGCATCCAGCAAGAAGCTGTCGCTGCTGGTGGGGGTTTTACGCTGCAAGGTGGTGTAGTGCAAAATCGCGCCATGCTGATTCAAAGCCACGATATTGGTGTACGGCACCTCAGTATCACTTTGACCGGTAGCCGCCAGATACGCCAAGTTGATATCAAACTCGCTCATGCCGGCCATAAAGGCATCGTGCGCTGCACGGTGGCCATCGACGGCAATCTTCTGGGCGCTGCGCATACACTGCAGCTCATAATCAGTTTTGTAAGCGCGTTGATAATGCAGCGTATTAAGTAACGCTGGCGGGTTAATCTGACCAATCCCGGCGTCACGAGCCAACTGCTCGCTCGAGCCGATGTAGCCCCACTCGGCGCGCGCCGCTGGCAGATACTGCTGAATGTCGCGCGGTTGGCGCAGCACGACTATCTCAAACTCTTCTGCCCAGTACTCTTGCGGTACCGGCTCGACCGCATGCCAATAATCCACCGGAGAATAGAAGAACAGACGCGGGCGATTCACGCCATCGACTTGCAGCCAGCAATGCGGCACATTCGTCAGCGGTAACCACGCATTGAAATGCGGATTAACCTTAAACGGATAAGTATTGTCATCCAGAAATGCGTAAATCGGCTCGCCGGAGTGGATCAGCAGCCCTTGCAGCTGGTCACGTTCCAATACGGCCTGGGTGCGACTCTGTAGCTCGGCAATATGCGCGCGGTAAGCGTGTTCCATGAAAATACCCTTTCTTCTATTCATCACTGAATTCCCATAGTAGCACAGCCAATGTGCCCTGTGGCGCTTCGCGCCATCGCGTAACTGTGCCCGTCAATCAACACAAAATCCCCACATCGCCTCCTACGGATATTGCGGTTTTTCGCCGCTGAATCGAGCCTCCTCATGGTTAACAAAAAATTAAACAAATGTTTTAAATGAGTGTTGAAATATTGTTAATTTGAAAGCACACTGGTTAAAAATATGACACTGGCTCGTTATCCGGTGCGTACCCTCTGCTGGCTGCGGCCAGTGTTGCCCCCGGAGAGATCCGGCTCTGGAGATAGAAGATGCTTTATCAAAGCCCAACCCTGACCCTGCGCTGGCTGACTGACGGGATTGCCGAACTGCAATTTTCCGCCCAGTCCGCCGCCGTCAACAAATTCGATCTGCAGACCTTAACCAGCCTCGGTGAAGCGCTGGAGCTGTTGCAAGGGCAAACCGCCCTGCAAGGTCTGTTGGTCAGCTCAGCCAAAGACTCTTTTATTGTCGGCGCTGACATCACCGAATTCCTCGGCTTGTTTGCATTGCCAGAAGAGGAGCTGCAACGCTGGCTGGCACGTGCTAATGCCATTTTCAATCAGCTAGAAGATCTACCGGTTCCCACCGTTTGCGCCGTCAATGGGATTGCCCTCGGCGGGGGATTGGAGTGCGTGCTGGCCACCGATCTGCGCATCGGTGATACCCAAGCGCGAGTCGGCCTGCCAGAAACCAAACTCGGTATCATGCCGGGCTTTGGCGGCACCGTGCGTTTACCTCGTCTGATTGGCGCCGATAGCGCACTGGAGCTGATCACCGCCGGTAAAGAAATCGGCGCTGATGCGGCCTTAAAGCTGGGTATTCTGGATGCGGTGGTCGCCAGCGATAAACTGCATGCTGCGGCGCTGCAAATGCTCAACGAGGCGATAGCCGGTCGGTTGAACTGGCAAGCACGGCGACAGGTCAAATTGCAACCGCTGGCCCTCAATGCCACCGAAGCGGCCATGAGTTTTAGCACTGCCAAAGCGATGGTGCTGCAAATTGCCGGCAAACACTATCCGGCACCACTGGCCGCCGTCAGTAGTGTGGAAGCGGCGGCGCGCTGTACGCGCGATGCGGCGCTGGACATTGAAACTCGCCACTTTATTCCACTGGCCAAATCCGATGTTGCCACCGCGTTGGTGGGGATCTTCTTGGGCGATCAGTTGCTGAAAAGCAAAGCCAAGCAAGCGGCCAAAGCCGGCAAACCCACCGCGCATGCTGCAGTACTGGGCGCAGGCATTATGGGCGGCGGCATTGCCTACCAGTCCGCTCTCAAGGGTGTACCGGTTCTGATGAAAGATATCAGCGAAAAATCCCTCACGTTAGGGATGACCGAAGCGGCCAAATTGCTGGATAAACAGCGCGAGCAGGGCAAAATTAGCGGCCTGCAGATGGCGCAAACCCTGACGGCCATCACACCAAGCCTCAACTACGCAGGTATCGAACGTAGCGATATCGTGGTCGAAGCGGTGGTGGAAAACCCGAAAATCAAACAAAGCGTACTGGCCGAAGTTGAACAACTGCTGCCAACCGACGCCGTGCTGACATCCAACACCTCCACCATCCCGATTAATGTGCTAGCCAGTGCCCTGCAGCGGCCAGAAAACTTCTGCGGCATGCATTTTTTCAATCCGGTACACCGGATGCCATTGGTTGAGATCATCCGTGGCGAGCGCACCTCTGAAGAGACCATCGCCCGCGTAGTGGCGTATGCCGCAAAAATGGGCAAATCACCGATTGTGGTGAATGACTGCCCGGGCTTTTTCGTCAACCGCGTCCTGTTCCCGTATTTTGCTGGCTTTAGCCTGCTGCTGCGCGATGGCGCTGACTTCCAGCAAATCGACAAAGTGATGGAAAAACAATTTGGTTGGCCTATGGGCCCGGCCTACTTGTTGGATGTAGTAGGGATGGATACCGCGCATCACGCCCAAGCGGTGATGGCGGCTGGCTTCCCGCAGCGGATGCAAAAAGATTACCGCGATGCGGTCGACGTGATGTTCGAGTTGCAGCGTTTTGGCCAGAAAAACGGACAAGGCTTCTATCGCTATACCCAAGATGCCAAGGGCAAGCCGAAGAAAGAGGCCGATCCCGCCACCTACACCTTACTGAGCGAGGTGTGTGCGCCACGGCGCGAGTTTAGCAGCGAAGAGATTATTGCCCGTTTGATGATCCCGATGGTCAACGAAGTGGTGCGCTGCTTGGAAGAAGGCATTATCGGTAGCGCCGCCGAAGCGGACATGGCACTGATTTATGGCTTGGGCTTCCCACCGTTCCGTGGCGGTGCCTGCCGTTATCTGGATAGCCTCGGTAGTGCTCACTATG
>NZ_JRKB01000151.1:0-209 GCF_000800945.1 Plesiomonas sp. ZOR0011 | reverse complement strand
CACTGACACGGCAGCTGTGATGCAAATCACTGATTGGCCTGCAGTAATGAATATCGGCTCTTGAGAAAATGCAAAACATTTTCTTGACAGCAAAGCAGGATTGCGGAATAATTCACTTCCTGTCGCTACTTCAGTAGCGAAACGCTCTTTAAAAAGTTAATCAGACAATCTGTGTGGGCACTCGTTTGAGAATGCTGATATCCAAAAGA
>NZ_JRKB01000021.1:0-120165 GCF_000800945.1 Plesiomonas sp. ZOR0011 | reverse complement strand
TTTGCTTTCGCGTTTCGTTCCGTGCCGACAGGGAGCGCATTATAGGGAGGCGCCGAAAAGACGCAAGGGCTAAATCGCAAATTTAATTCAAGCGCGCATTTTTTAACCTGAAACGACGAAATCTACCCTATTTTAGGCGGTAACCACCGCGGCCAAGCTCATTTTTCATACTTAAGAGACTATGTGTACCTCATTTACAGACGTTCTTGCTTCTTTGTTCTTTCTTCATAGCTATTACCTCTTAGATATTCCCAATTTCATGAAACTGCAGAACCGGCTGACGTTTCATCAACGCTCGCCATGCACCAACGTTGGCATTCACTAACTCGGAACACACTAAAATGCATAAAAAACGTCTGCTTATTATATTTCATATACAGGTGGTGCGTTTTTAAACATTTTACTTTACTTACCATTAACAGATTGTCATAACCATAGAGAGGTAGACCAATAGCGGCTAGCAACGCACTGATATCAGTCTTCCTTATAGATACACCCAATTTATGCAAACCAACGCTTTGGTAGCATGACAAGCTCGTCGCGTGACAAGCTCGTAACATGAAAAGTACTGTGATTTTTGACGCACATCTTTTGCTGTGCCGTTAAATGGCGTTATCGCAACCTGATGATGAGGCTGACCCATGACGCAACCGGATGATAATGCTGCTACCGTATCCCCACAACGCGTGTTAATCACCGGCGTTACCTCAGGCTTGGGTGAGCAACTGGCGCACGATTATTTGGTGCGTCACTGGCACGTCAGCGGTATTGGACGTAATCCGGAAAAAATTGCTCAACTTACCGCAGCCGGTATCGAGGTTTTTAGTGGCGACCTCACCGATGAACAGACTTATCAGCAACTGCCTGCTAGCCAGCAATGGGATGTGGTGATCCTCAATGCCGGCACCTGCGAATACATCGACGACCCGTTGCACTTTGATGCGGCCCTGTTTCACCGCGTTATTGAGACCAACGTGCAAAGCCTCGGCTACAGTTTGCACTATCTCCTGCCACATCTTGCGCCTCGGGCTAAATTGGTTTTTATCAGCTCGTCTGTCACTTGGTTACCATTACCGCGCGCCGAAGCCTATGGCGCGTCAAAAGCTGCCGTAGATTATCTGGCCAAATCGCTACGCTTGGATCTGCGCCCACACGGCATTGATGTGTTGCTGGTCAAACCCGGTTTTATCAAAACTCCGCTGACCGATAAGAACACCTTCCCCATGCCCGGGATCATCAGTGTCGAGGCCGCGTCAGCACACATCATTCAAGGTATTGAAAAAAATCGAGCCGTTATTAGCTTTCCGACGCTATTTATTCTCAGCCTGAAATTGCTACAACATTTGCCGGAGCGCTGGTTGGCCCGCTTATTGAAAAGGACATAACCCATGGAACGGATCGCGATTATCGGCTCAGGGATTTCAGGTCTGACAGCGGCCCACTTGCTCGATGCGCATTATGACGTCACCTTGTTTGAAGCTGATTCACGCCTTGGCGGTCATACTCACACCCATGATATTGAACTCAATGGCCACCAATACTGCATCGACAGTGGCTTTATCGTGTTTAACGATCGCACCTATCCCCTGTTTAATCAGCTGCTCACCCGTATTGGCGTGCAAGCCCAGAAAACCGAAATGAGCTTTTCGGTGTGTGGACGTAACGATTTCGAATACAACGGACACAGCTTGAACACCTTGTTCGCTCGTCGTCGTCATTTACTCAGCCCGGCCTTTTATCGTTTTATCGTTGAGATCTTACACTTTAATCGCTTGGCCAGTGCTGCCTTGCGTCAGATAGATTCCAACGATACCTCTACCTTGGGCACCTTTTTAAGCCGGCATGGTTTCAGTACCTTCTTTCAACAACACTATATATTGCCGATGGGGGCCGCTATCTGGTCAGCCAGCGTGCAGCAAATGCTGGCATTCCCTTTTTTGTTTTTCGCACGTTTTTTTGCCAACCACGGATTATTAAATGTGGCTGACCGGCCACAGTGGTATGTGATCCCTGGTGGCTCACGTCAATATATTGAGCCGTTGATAAAAGGGTTACGGGCTAAAATCTATTTATCCACTCCAGTGCTGCGCGTAAGCCGTTCACCGGATGCGGTGCAGATAGACGCTGGCGGTGAAACTCACACCTTCAGCAAAGTGATTTTTGCTTGTCATAGCGATCAAGCGCTAGCACTGCTACAAGCGCCAACACCGGATGAACAGCATATTCTGGGTGCGCTGCCGTATGCGGAAAATGAAGCGGTGCTGCACACCGATACGGGCGTATTACCCGCGCGCCGCTTAGCATGGGCCAGTTGGAACTACCGCTTGCAACCGGAACTGCAAGCATTACCGCAAATCACCTATAACATGAATATCCTGCAAGGTATTCGCTCGAAAGAGACCTTCTGTGTCACCTTGAACCCGCGCTTTCCGATTGCTGAGGAGCGCATTATCAAGCGCTTGCGTTACCACCACCCAACCTTTACCTCGGAAGGGATCTGGGCACAGCAGCAGCGTGAGCGGATCTCCGGCGTTAACCGGACCTATTTTTGTGGCGCTTACTGGTATAACGGGTTTCACGAAGACGGAGTGCGCAGTGCCGTTGATGTCGCGCGGCGACTCGGGGTGGTGTTTCCATGACGCTCCCAGCCGCCCATTCTGATGGCACACCACACACGCTGTACTGGCACGGCGAGGTGCTGCACAGCCGCCGCTCACCAAAACACAATGTCTTCAAGTACCGTGTGTATATGCTGGGAAAATGGCTCGATGATTTGCCAGAGCACCAAAATTGGGTCGCCAGCCGATTAGGCCCGTTTCCCTTGTTGAGCTTTTACCGCGCGGATTACCTTCCCAGCCCCGGCTCCTTGCGCCAAGCCGTGCGCGATAAAGCGCGCCAACTCGGTGCAATACTGGATGATGACACCGCCGTGCTATTTATTGGTAACGCACGCTGTCTTGGTGTGTATTTCAGCCCAGTGAACTTTTATCTGCTCATGCACCAGCAACAACTGCGTTATTTACTCGCCGAGGTGTCCAATACTCCTTGGGGCGAGCGTGACTACTATCTGGTGCCGTTACCGGCAGAAGCGGTGCAAACAGCCAAAGCATTCCACGTGTCACCCTTTATGCCGATGGATATGCGCTACCAATGGCAAATTCATTATGATCCGGCCCATTTTTCTGTGGGCATCACCAATCTTGATAATCAGAGTCAGCAAGCGGTCTTTCATGCTCGTCTGTCATTGCGCGCACAACCCGTAACGCCGAGCAGCACGCGGCAGTTGTTACGCCGCTTCCCTGCGATGACCTTGAAAGTGGTTCTTCTTATTTACTATCAGGCAGCCAAGATGCTGCTCAAAGGCTTTCGTTTTTATCCGCATCCGTGAGGCCCGTATGGATTCAGCCCGTATACAGACCCTGTCATCGGTTAATAACCACGCCCGTAAGCTGGTATTGCAATTTTTACACGCCATCACCTGTGGCACCTTGATTATTCATGATGACCATTTTGGCGGACTGACGATTCAGCGCGATGACAGCATCACCGCGACATTAACGGTACATGATCCTCTGTTTTATCGCCGACTGCTCTGGGGAGGTGATGTGGCTGCCGGTGAAATGTGGATGCGCGGACAATGGAGTAGCCCTGATCCGGTGCAAGTGATCCGTTTGCTGGCACGTAATCAGGCCGTATTTGATAAGCTCGAAGCGCGATTACGCTGGCTCACGACGCCGCTAAATCGCCTACGCCATTTTTTCACCCGCAATACTCTGCGCGGTGCGCGCAAAAATATCGCTCAGCATTACGATCTGGGCAATGACATGTACCAGCTGTTTCTCGACCCCGAGATGCAGTACTCCTCCGCGCTGTTTAGCCACCCGGAGCAAACGTTGGCTGACGCGCAGTACAACAAACTCGAGCACATCTGCCAATCATTGGATTTACAGGCGCAAGATCACCTGCTCGAAATCGGCAGTGGTTGGGGCGGTTTGGCGATCTATGCCGCGCGCCATTATGGTTGTCGCGTCACTACAGTGACCTTGTCACAAGAGCAGTTTGAGTTTGCCAACGCGCGCATTCACGCCGAAGGGTTGCAAGATAGGATCACCCTCTTATTTCAGGACTACCGCCATATCCAAGGTCAGTTTGATAAGGTGGTGTCGATTGAGATGATTGAGGCGGTCGGAGAAGCTTTTTTGCCCAGTTACTTTACCCAGATCTCAACACTCCTCGCTCCCCAAGGGCGTTTTCTGATCCAAGGGATCACCATTCGCGATCAACGCTATCAGGTGTACCGCTCGCAAACCGATTTTATCCGCCGCTACATTTTCCCCGGCGGTTTTCTGCCCAGCCTGACCGTGATCCTCGATACCCTCACCCGCCATACAGATCTGAATGTGGTTCAGGTACATGACTTCGGCCATCACTATGCTAAGACGCTGCATATCTGGCGCGAAGCCTTTAATGCTAAGGCGACAGCCATACAACAACTCGGCGCCTCAGACGAATTCATGCGCCTATGGGACTTTTACTTTGCTTACTGCGAGGCAGGATTTTTAGAACGCGCCATCAGTGTGGTGCATATCACCGGCTGTAAGCCGGGGTCACAGGCATGGAACTCTCTCGATGCCACTCTTTCGCGCTAAGTATTGGCGTTGGATCCACTTCTTCGCCTTTGAGCTGTACTGGCTGGCTGCTGTCAAATTCCATGCGAACGGCGTTTGCCTGCTACTCGCACTGTTGCATCTGGCGCTAACGCCCACACCTCGGCGCGATCTGCGGATTTTGCCGTTGTCACTGCTTGGTATCGGCGTTGATTTTTTGCTGACTTATTCTGGGGTTTTTGTTTTCCCGAGCGGTTTCCCATTATGGATGGTGACGGTTTGGGTCGGGTTTATTCTGGCGCTGCCACATGGGTTGGGCTGGTTATTTGAATTTCACCTAGGCTGGCAAATCCTTTTTGGCGCACTCGGGGGCGCACTCTCCTATTTTTCTGCATATGCTTTGGGAGTAGTCCGTTTTGGTTATCCGTTCATGCTGGTGATCATCGGCATTGCCGCCATCTGGGCGCTGCTGCTGCCGTTGCTGATTCACTTGGCCCGGATCATTTCAACGAGGTATCCCGATGCCGTCTCTGACTGATTATCGCCAAACGCTGTGTTTTCGATGCCAGTTTCGCTTCCTATCGATTAGCCTTTTGGCTCTGGGCTTGTTCGTGGTGTGCGGATTTAGCTCTGCGCTCTATGCATTACCCACGCAGCAATTAAAACCAGTAGGCCAAGGCACCATGAATTGGCTATGGGCCGATATTTACAGCGCAACCTTGCTCAATCGCAGCGGCGTTTACCAACCCAATGTCTATCCCGTTGCGTTATCCATTTCGTATTTCACGGATATCGATGATGAAGATTTGATCAGCGCTACCCGCGATGAATGGGAGCGCCTCGCGATCCAAACGCCAGCCGTGCGCGAGCGCTGGCTCACGCAACTGGAGCACATCTGGCCGGATATTCGCGCCTATGACACCCTCACGTTTTATGCCACTAGCGCGGATAGCGCTGAGTTCTACCATAACGCACAACGCATCGGCCAAGTTCGCTCACCACAATTTAGTCCCTCGTTTTTGGCTATCTGGTTATCGGACAACAGCTTAAAGCCGGCGTTAACCCGGCAACTTAAAGGAGAAAAACCATGAAAGCACTTTCCCTGTTGCTGGCAGCCGGAATGGTGGTCGGCTGCGGCGTCAAACCGGAGAACTATGCTGGCAAAGCGCCGGAGTGGGATCTGCCTACTTTCTTTAATGGCGACTTGGTCGGCTATGGCATCGTAACCGACCGCAGCGGTGAAGTGCAGCGGCGTTTTAGCGTTACCATGCAAGGGATCTGGAGCTCACCGGAAAAAGGAGAGCTGCATGAACAGTTTTTGTTTGATGACGGTAAAAAACAAGAGCGCATCTGGTATTTGCAGAAGGTCAATCAGAAGTGGCAAGGCACCGCAGGCGACATTGTCGGTACTGCTGGTGGTAGCACCTATGGGTTTGCCATGAACTGGAACTATACCCTAGCTCTGGAACTCAGCAGTGGTCAGCGTGTGAACGTGAAATTCGATGACTGGATGTATCTGATTGATCAGCAGCGGCTGATTAATAAAGCCGAAATCACCAAATTCGGTTTTAAAGTCGGCGAAGTGATTATCTATATAGAACAAAAGCCAAAAGCTTAAATAGATACATGACTTGCGAACGAAAAAAAGGAAAAGCCGCAACACCTGATGCGGTTTTTCCTTTTATACGCACATTTACGCGCATATACATGCAGCGCCCAAACAAACAGAAAGCGCATACATGCAAAGCAATAACATTTAGCATATAGAGCCGTAAGCAAATTAAAATAACCTGACTTACGGCGCTACTCTGACACTATTTATTTTTTACCGTTGCGATGCGTGAACATACTGGAATATTAGTCGCATCCAATCCTGGTTTTGTATTATGGAAATCGAATTCCAACTCAACACTTGGTTTAAATACCAAGCAGTGAGTAGAACCACCGAAGTGGAACATGCCTAACTCATCGCCTTTATTAATGTGCTGGCCTTCTTTAACGGTAACATCACAAGAAGATACTTCCGCCATACCGATAGCAATGAAACACATTAAACCAATTTTTGGATTATCCGACTCAATGAAGATCAACGAACGTGTCGCAACAGCAGATAAGAATGGCTGTGAATTATTTGGTGCACTGTCATCTGCGCCATTTTCATTCTCAAAACCTTGGTTACGGTTACCTAAATAGTAAGAGCCGTTCACCATTTTGACTTTTTTGACGATACCGCTTACCGGGCTATTCCAGCGGTGATAACTCAAGGCGCTCAAAAACGCTTGGTAAACAGTACCCCCAACAAACTCCGCTGCTTCTGGCTCGAAGTCCATCATGTTTTCCAGTGAATACTCTTGCCCTTTCAGCCAGAAATTCGATGACTGTTTAACATTTTTGACCACTTGCAACGGCGCGGATTCACAGGCATTGGCAATCACATCGTCACCTTCAGCGACCGGTCTTACGCCAGGCACAAAGGTACGGGTGAAGAAATCATCCCATGATTTAAAACCGTAGTACTTATCACTTGGATCGCAATTGAAGAAGTGTTCGAACGGTTTTTGACGATTTGGTGAGTTAGCCGGCTCAGCTTGGCAAGCCACAGAAATCATTTCGGTACGCGCATTTTCACTCAGCCAACCAAATACTTTTGGTGTCCGCTCAGGGAAATTATCGACCAATACAGAGCGAGATGCTTCGGATGATAAATACTCACTCCAATAAGTCAGGATTTTTTTGAACTGCTGGTTCACTAATTCATTCGCGAAAAATGCATAGCCGGAGTTAGTCGCCATCGGCCAATCCAGCAACGCGTTAATCGGGAAACCAATTAGACCACACGGCTCCAACGCACCGGTTTTAGGATCCAAATACTCAGTGCACTCAGGTGCTTGAGTCATAACTTGATTTAACAGTTGGATAAACTCGTTGAAGTCTTTAACTTCTGGGGTACCAATGGGTGTTAATTTTTTCTGCGCTAATGCTTCCGTGAACATGGCGGCAGCAAGACGGGAGAGTTCAGGATCACCTTGCACTAATTCTTGGAACTCTTTAACCGGCTGAACCAGCTCTGCATTTTTATCAATTCTGGTTTTTTGATCTTTTATCCATGCTGCGATGTGATTTTTGTTTTTTGGCAACCAGTTACCACTGTGACTTTTTTTATTAATGCTCATAACGATGCCTCTTCTGATGGCGCGTTTAATAACTGCGCCTCTATATGACGGTAAATACTAACTTTTAAGCAGTATAGGCACAGTGAACAAAAAGAAACCAAGCCAAAACAAACACGCATTGTATCTCTGTGTTTCGTGGTGTGTATATGAATGCAGCAGTCATAACTAAATATCAAATCATGAAAGCGGGCCGAATTTAGAGAATAAATCGGTGTGGGAGTTCTGCCGGTAGAGAGCGAGAGATCGGGATGAAGGGATAACACAGGCCCAACGCATGATGCGATGGGCCACAGAAGATCAGCGCTTTTTACGTCCGCCCGCTTTGCCCAGCGCTAACTGACGCGCGCGCTGTTTATCCGAGCCTCGGCGCCGCGCCGGCGCAACTTCGCGGGTTAAATCGGGTTCAAACCCCGGATACCACTGCTGTGGCAAACGTGTGTCGAGCAAGTCTTCGATCGCAGTCAACAAGCGCTGATCGGCATCATTGTATAAGCTGATCGCTAATCCGCTATGCCCTGCACGACCGGTACGGCCAATCCGGTGCACATAATCTTGCGCGCTAAACGGCAACTCCAAGTTGATCACACACGCTAACTGCGCAATATCTAAACCGCGCGCCGCCACATCGGTCGCCACCAGCACGCGAACCTCACCGGCTGCAAAATCGGCCAGCGCCTTGTCGCGCACCGCTTGTGATAAATCCGCATGCATTGGCCGCGCCGCAATAGACTGCTGTTGTAACCAAGTGGCCACTTTGTCACAGCCTTCACGTGTCCGGCTAAATACCAGCACTTGCGGCCAGCTCTCGGTTTGTAGCAAATGCGCCAGTAATCCCAACTTACGCTCTTGATCTACCACATACACGCGCTGCTCAATACGCTCGATTGGCGTGCTGTTATTGCTGATATCAATGCGCTGTGGTGAGCGCAGCATCTTACCGGCCATGCGATGAATATCATCACTCAGTGTGGCGGAAAACAGCAGTGTCTGACGCTCAGTAGAAACCTGACGAACCACATCACGGATTTCATCCCGAAAGCCCATATCGAGCATCCGATCGGCTTCATCAAACACCAAAAAGCGCACATCACGCAAATGCACCACACCCTGTCGTAGGTAATCCAGCAAACGTCCTGGCGTTGCAATCAGTATATCCGCGCCGGTTTTCAGCTCACGCGATTGCGTGGCCAAACATGCGCCGCCATACACCACCACACAGCGAAGCGCGGTATGTTGGGTAAAGGCTTCCATATTATCTTGCACTTGACGCGCCAGCTCACGGGTTGGCACCAAAATCAGCGCACGCGGCGCCTTAGCCGCCGGTTGTTCCAGTAATTGCTGAATAATCGGTAGCGCAAAGGCCGCCGTTTTACCGGTACCGGTTTGTGCGCTCGCGAGAATATCTTGCCCTTGTAAAATCAGCGGGATCGCCTGCTGCTGGATAGGCGTTGGTTGGTGATAGCCTAATTGCGTCAGCGTCTGCAATAAAGGAGCCACCAGATTCAGGGAGGAAAAAGACATGCGCACACTTCTCGGTCAGTAAAACAGCGCGCGATTGTACCTGTCTGCACGCTGCGATGCCACCGCTAGACACAGCGCACTCGGCCAGTATTCATTTGCAGATACATTTATTAGCATCTGTTTATTTGCTATTACGCTAACAGATTATGATACTTTCCGATCTGTTTGTTTGCCGATATTCAGCATGAATTTTATCTCCTTTCGTGAGGAGTTCGCCGTTATCCGGCGTGAACTGCTCATCTCCTGTGAAAAAATAAAAGCCCTCGACTTTTCCTACAGCAACGTATTATCGGCGGTCTTGTCGGTCGGATTGGCTATCTTGATCTGCCATCTTCTGCGCATGGAATATTCCACGTGGGCGGCCTTCAGTGCCTATGTGATCATGCGGCCAGTCTTTAAGCAAACCTGGCACCGCGGGCTGCTGCGAATCGCCGGTACCTTACTCGGTGCGCTGTGCGCAATTGGCTTTTTACTGTTGTGCCGCACCGAGTTGAGCTTGGCTCTGTTATGTGCTGCCATTTTGCTGGTCAATACCGCAACGGCCTATTACACCAATGTGGCGTCTGATGAGTACAATTACGCGATTTTGTTTTTTGGGCTGACCTTTACCCTGATTGTCAGCTATGCCTATGTTTATCCAGATACGGACATTTTCCATATTGGCATGATGCGTACTGGTGATGTGATGATTGGCTCACTCTCTACCATTGCGGTGGGCATGCTGATCCAACGTATTTGGCCGGATCCGGCTCCAACTGCAACTAACACGAAGCCGCATTCCGAATCCACAACTTCGGCGCCCAAAAACACCGCCGTGATTACCTCTGTCAGCGCGCCAACTAAAGTGGTGAGCTGGCCGTTTTGCCATTTGCACTTTTTGTTTGCCCTACTGGCTGGCGTCACTATTACACTGATGCCGCTATCGACTCTGATACATCACAACTCGCTGTTTATTCAAGCGGCGGTGAGTATTTTGGCGGTATCCAACCAGCCACGCTCGGTACAAGCCGATGATTTGCCGATCTCTACAGCACGCAAGCTGATTTACCGAGCAACCGGCTGCTTTTTAGGTGGGGTTGCCGGCATTATCTGTAACCTGATCAGCGTGGCCGCCGACTCGTATGCCCTGTTGGTATTCTTGACCTTACTGGGAACTGCCTTTGGCCGCATCATTCAAGACAGCAGCAAAACGGCCTCGTATGTCGGTACCCAATTTACCGTAGGTTTGCTGATGGTGTGCGTGCATGACACCACCCAATTAGTGAATGACAGTTACGGGGTATACCGCTTCGCCGGTGTCTTTATGGGCTTCCTGATTTTTGTCCCTGCGCTGTTTATTCTGGCCAGTCTGTTTTACCGCTACGGCAGCAAACCGCAGCACCCCACAGAGGCGTAACACCTCAGCTGACGGCGTGCAAAGCGCCGTCATTTCCCCGCACTCAAAACCTATCTCGGTTCAAAATTCAAAAACAGCGCGATTCACTGTTATTCAATAACCGTCTATTCAATAAACGTCGCTTAGTCCTTGTCGCCACGCCGGCTGCTCATCGGCAAATGCCCAGTAAGTGGTAATGGCACAAATCTGATTGGCGCGAAACGCAAACAACGAAGTGGCAAAAAAATGGTCATCACAATCTGGGCTAATCACATGCGTAATGCTCAAAACCTGCCCGTTATCCAATGCATTGATAGTATGCGGCAAGAAGCGCCACTGTCCGGGGAATTGCTCATTCACGTGGATAAAAGGCGCGCGACCGGCAAACAATTCGCGGCTAGTAGGCCAAATCACACTCACATCGTCGGTTAATAGCGTTCCGGCTAAGTGAAATTGTCCGTGGTCAAACGCATCCCAAAACTGCGTGACTAACGCCACTTTCTGCGTTGCATCCAGCATTATCTTTCCTTCCCTGTCCTTAATCGCGCCTAGTATTTCTCGCTGATTGTGGCACAGCACTCACGGCCTTGCTCAAGCAGGATTCCGCTTTGTTTTGTCGCTCCCAAAAAAGCGCTCCGAAAATAGCGCCAGCGCACATAGCCATTCTCTCTGTTTATTGGCGCAAGAGCCGCAGACTCATCTGCATGAAAACGCGACATGTATTTTTATCCTGTATATCCCTGCCTGTTAAAGGGAGATAAGCTGTATTCGTACCTTATTGACGATCAATGAATTACCACCTGACCGCGCATTTTATCTACGGTCACTAGCACGGATATCTTATGGATAAGCATTACTCTGCCGCGTTAACCACTCACTCGCCGACACACAGCACCAGCGCTGAGCATACTCACCTGAAATTTTTGGGATGCTTACTTGGCGGCGCGATCGGCGATGCGTTGGGTGCGCCGGTCGAGTTTATGAAACGCAGCGCTATCTTGTCGCAATTTGGCCCAGAAGGGATCACCACCTACGCCCCAGCATTCGGCGGCTTAGGGCGCATAACTGACGATACGCAAATGACTTTGTTTACCGGCGAGGGATTACTGCGTGGTTGGGTGCGCAGTTGTCTGCGCGGTATCAGCGCTGATCTGCCGGCCATTACCGCGCACGCCTATCTGCGCTGGTTGCAAACACAAGGTGAGCGCCCGTATTGTCAAAGCGATCTGGGCACGGAGTATTCCGGTTGGCTGGTCACTCACCATGACCTGCATGCACAGCGCGCCCCAGGACATACCTGCATTTCAGCGCTACGCCTGATGACCGGTTTTGGACAACCGGCACAAAATAACAGCAAAGGATGTGGAGGCGTCATGCGCGTCGCGCCTGTCGGTTTGTATATGCAGCGCTTACATCAAGCACAGCATCCAGCCCAGACATTTGAGCTTGGCAGCCAACTGGCAGCACTGACCCACGGGCATCCCACAGGCATCTTATCCGCTGGCGTATTTGCGTTATTAATCGAGCAATTAGCCAATGGCGCAACGCTGTCAGAAGCATTAACCGTGGCCATGACGCACCTTTGCCAACACGCCGGACATGAAGAAACGTTGCATGCCTTGCTGCGCGCCCAGCAGCTGACGGCACAACCGCTCGCTGCAGCGGAGGCCATCGCACAATTAGGCGAAGGCTGGGTGGCCGAAGAAGCGCTGGCGATCGCCGTGTATTGCGCTCTGACCGCCGAGAGTTTCACGCAAGGGATAATCCACGCGGCTAATCATGACGGTGACTCTAACTCCACCGCCGCCATGACCGGCAATTTACTGGGCACGCTGTATGGCGCGCAAGCACTGCCTTCGGCGTGGTTAGAACCGCTTGAGTTGCATGATGTGATAGCCGAGCTGGCCGAGGATTTGTACCACTTTCCGACTTGGCCATTAACTGATACGTATTCATCTGCGCAAGAGCAAACCCAATGTGATTATTTGTGGCAGAAATACCCTGGCTACTAGCTGTATAAGCGGCTCGCCATAAAAAAAGAAACTCCCTATACCGACACATTTTTTCACGCTTACTTGCAGAGAAAAACGGTAGGGTTCGGTATAACGCTCCACTCGGATTGGTTGCCTCTTAACACGAGCCTTAACACGAGCATTGGCTATGCAAGACATTTACATCGCGACTTTTATTTTTCAGAAAAAAGAGTATGACGACGAGTTTTACGCGCTAGACGATAAAATCGCCGACTATGCCAAGCAAAGCGAAGGTTATCTTGGCGACGAGAGCTATGAAAATCCACAAACCGGACAGCTGATTAACCTGTATTACTGGCAGGGTAAACAAGGCATGGAAGATGTCATTCACAACAAGCTGCACGGTGAAGCGAAATCCAAGCAAGCTCGCTGGTTAAATGGCTATCAGGTCACCATTTCCAAGTTGGAAGCCGCTTACAATGATGGCGTATTGCCACATCCTCTGGCGCATATCAAACCGCGCTAATCGGTATGTATGAGATCGCATGCAAAAAGGCGCCATGTAGGCGCCTTTTGTCTTGATTACACGACTATTTACGCTTTGAACACAATGTCATGCAATTCATGTAAGCTGCGAACTTGGTAATTTGGCGTGATATGCGTCGGTTGCGCTTGCTCGGTGCGGTTCAACCAGCAAGTATGCAGGCCCGCATTCAGACCGCCAAGAATATCCGAGTCAGGGTTATCACCCACCATCAGAACTTTGTCGCGTAGCGGATCACCCATCAGTCGCAAAGCATGGTCAAAAATTTTACGGTCAGGTTTCGCTACGCCCACCTCTTCCGACACCACCAAAATATCAAAGTGATCCTGCAAACCGGTATTTTGCAGGCGTACCTGCTGTAACTCGGTAAAGCCGTTAGTAATGATGCCTAAATTAACGCGCCCTTTTAGGGTATCCAGCAGCTGAACCGCCCCCTCTAGCGGCGTGCAGATTGTTGCCATCGCTTGCTGGAAAGCATCATTCAGCGTCTGCGGAGTCACGTCTAACCGCTCAGCCCATTGTGAGAAACGGCGCGTTTGTAAATCCATCGACGTGATCGTACCGTTTTGGTATTCCACCCACAGCGGCTTATTGCGTAACTCATACTCGGCATAATCTTCACGGGAAAAATCAACACCGAAACCGGCGAACATCTGTTTCAGTCCGCTGAATGAATCAAAATGAAACAAGGTTTCATCAGCATCAAACAACACCCATTCATACTCAGCAACCATGATCTTTTCCTACTTCGCCGCGCTCTTCGCTAAAGCCGTGAGGATATGTCAACCCACACGGAAATTCAAACCGTGCCTCACAGCAAAACATGTGATTAGCAACCGGTTGCCTAACTTACTGTGATGCGTCTAACACTACCTGCGCACTAACATACGGCATAGCCTGCAATCCACCCATCAGCTGCGCCACTACGGCATGTAGCGTTTCGCGCTCAGGATGACATTTGGCGACCGTCACCAAGCCTTGAATGCCAGTCATCAAATACAAGGTTAATACCTCGATATCTCGCTCGAGCGGCACTTCACCTAACTTTTGCGCGCGTAGCAGCAATGCACGAAAATCGTGCTCCATATGGTGATAAATCAGCGCTAGCTGAGCGCGCAAATCCGCATCTTCGCCGAGCTCCAATAAGCTGCGAGTCACCAGACACACACCCTGCACCATCTCACCGGCCACCAAATTTAAATAATGATGCAGCGCCGCAAGCGGCGAAGGATCCGCCGTCAGCATCTGCTGGCGAAAACGGCTACGTTCAGCCACATAATGTTCAATCGCAGCCAAAAACAGACCGCGCTTATTCCCAAACGCGGCATAAATACTGCCCGGGTGCAGGCCGGTGGCAGCCACCAGCTGCTGCATCGTGGTTTTGCTGTAACCATGGGCGCGAAAAGTTTCCATCGCCTGAACTAACACGGCATCGCGATCAAATTCAGCACTGCGCATTGATCCCTATCCTTCCATTCACTTATCGGTATGGGGTTTCGCTTTCAGTTTTGAGTCAACATTGAAGCAAAATGTGATGGTGATTTAGCCAGTTACGCCTGCAGGCGGTTCTCGCGCTCACCGCCTGCGCCTTAACCCAGACGATGTAGCTCTGCATCAACCATTCAAGAGCCTTAGTTTACTCCAGCCGCATAGCCAAACCAACCTATCTTGAACAATCATTCAAAAATCACTTGCGCGATATCAAAAAAAGATCTTGAATATACGTTCAAGAAAGGTAACCCATCCTGAATGGATGAAGAATTGCGAGTGATAGACAATGAATATGCTGCTAGAACCCTACACACTGAACGCCAGCCTGACTCTGGCCAACCGTTTTGTGATGGCGCCAATGACCCGTTGTATGGCCGCTGAAGGTTTACTGGCCACTCCTGAAATGGCGGCTTACTACGCCCGCCGCGCAGACATGGGGTTAATCATTTCGGAAGCAGTGCTGATCCGCCCTGATGCGCAAGGCTACCCTAATATGCCGGGGATTTTTACTGACGAACAGATCTCAGCTTGGCATGCCGTGACCGATGCCGTACATGCGCGCAACGGTAAAATCATGGCGCAATTGCTCCATGTCGGACGCGTATCGCACAGCTATTTCCACGGTCAAACCCCGGTCGCCCCTTCCGCGATAGCATTAGAAGGCACGCTGCCACGGATGCGTGAGCTGACCTATCCGGTTCCACGCGCCTTAACCGCCGATGACATTGTACAGTTGGTCGAAGATTTTGCTGTGGCAGCCGAAAATGCCATCGCCGCCGGTTTTGATGGCGTTGAAATTCACGGTGCCAATGGCTATCTGATTGATCAATTCCTGCACTATGACACCAACCACCGTGACGATGCATACGGCCAAACACCTGAGAACATGAGCCGCTTTGTGTTGGAAATTATCGATGCGGTCAGTGCACGGATCGGCGGTGAACGGGTCGGGCTGCGATTGGCACCTGCTGCGTTCGTACTGATTAAACCGGATGCTCGCGATCGCGCGGTGTTCGATCACTTGTTACACGAGTTGGATCAGCGTCCACTGGCCTACTTGCACGCTGCCATCAACGATGACACCGCAGAAATCGATTATCTGGGTGGGCGTGTTAGCGATTATCTGCGTGCCCGCTATCACGGCACCCTGATTGCCGTCGGCAACCTAACCCCTGAAGCAGCCGAGCGCGCCGTGGATAGAGGCCGTTTTGATCTGGCAGCAATCGGTCGCCCGGTGCTGGCAAACCCTGACTACATTGATCGTCTGCGTAGCCAAGCGCCACTGGCCGACTTCCAAGATAGCATGCTGGCCACCTTATACTGAGTGCGGCTTCAGCGTGAGTCGGTATGACTAAGGCTCAACGCACGTATACCCAGCAATGAAAATCGGCAGACCGGTTATTCCCCGGCCTGCCGATTTAAGTTCACTTAACGTGCGTGACAATGTGGGCAACACGAACGGTATACCGTACCCAACAGGTTTAACGCCCAGCTCGCATCAAGGTTGTAGCGTTTGCAAGCAGGTGGCATTTTCCTTATTCACCGCAATCACTTTGCCATTTGCGGAAATTTTCAGGTATTCGGTCAACAAAGCGGCATCACCGGCCCGACATTGGTTGCCTGCCGCAGAGAGCTGGTTATCACGCAAAATCATGACTGGATAGCCTTGTTCCACATCTTGCACAAAGAGCGCACTGGTAGCAGCATCGCGACTGGTTCCCCCTAATACGAGCTCTTCTGGCTCGCTCGGCATTTCATGCAATGCAGCATCCACCAGCAATACGGTCCGTGATTCGGTATCCCCATTCACCGATAACCAAATACGGCTGCCATCCTCAGACATGCCATAAATTGGCAAATAGACATCCGGCTCAGCAATCACATCATGCAGATTTTTGCGCCCCTTGGCATTAAAGCGCCACAATTGCGGCATCTCAAATGATTGCCCGGGCTTCAGCGCGCTATAAGCGAAAGCTTGTTTACCGTCTCGCGATAACCCCGCAGAAGACTCCATCCCATCCAGCAACTCAACGCCTTTGCCAACTTGCCATAAGACCGCTTGCGTGCTCAACGGCGTAAAAGCCTCGCTGGCCGACATGCCTGCCGCCTTAATAATACGCTGGCGGAACGCCGCAAAATCGGGCTCAGCGCCATTTTGTGGTTTTTCCAACAACCCGGCACTGTCCAAGTCAGCAAAACCATTATCGGCTATCCACAAAAACGGCTGCCAGACCGGCTCGGCGGTATGCGCGACATAACCGGCAATCCGTTGGCCATCATGGCTAACCGCGACCACTTCGTAATAGCCGAACTCGTCTTGGCCATCAAACGGCATACTGTTCATGAATGCCTGCGCCTGCTGATTTTGCTGCAACGATTTCAACGTCGCACGGTAATGCTCACCGAGAACCACGTTACCATCGCCGCTGGTAAACACCGGTTCATTGAGCGTCGCCGGCAATGGCGTAAAGCCGCCGACTTCTGTCCACATAAAACCACGGGTCAGATCACTGGGTGAACCCTGATACCAACCGATGATCGTCCGGCCATCATTGCTCATATCCGAAACCCCAGAGATATGAGCCTTTCCTGCAGGAATTAACGGCTGTAAACCCTTCGTGGTTTGCCAACGCATTGCGTGTAATTGGCCGTTATGCCCCGCGGCTAACGCCAATACCGTACCATCATCGGACAAACGTGCCGTACTGGGTACATAGTAGCTACCCGCCGGCAATCCCAGTTTGCTCTCTTTGCCTTGCGCGCGAATCGCCAACTGTTCCGCGCCGCGCAATACCCACTGCTCATGCAGCGGCAACAATGTACGTAGCGTATTGGCTAAGGTAACCACTCCTGAAGACTGTGGCGCATTATTTCCCGGCGTATTAAGCAGTTGCACTGCTCCATCGTACGATAGCAGTTCGACTTGCCGGTCTTGCAGTACAGCGTCCACCGGTTTCACCACAGCGGTAGTGTCAGGGGTTTCTGACGCCGCCCATGCCACCGAATTGAGACTCAGCAGCAACGCCATGGCGAATGGCTTACGCGAAAAATGCAGCATATGAAAATCCATTTATTAATTAGTAATATAAATACACGCGTATTCTAACTGAGAAGCCACAGCCAGCAAGTGAACAATTTTGCGATTTGCAGATATACATCACGCCATCAGCCAAGAAAATTGCGAAAAAATCACGTGAATAAATAGCATCATCAGATTTCCATGCTGACAAGGTGTGAAGACCTTCTCAACATAATAAAAATGAATACTTTCTTTAATTCTTCGTTATAAAATAAATCACAGGAATTACCATTACCAGCAAGCGCTGACTGAAAATAACTCCCCCCTCATACTGACCCACCATATTAACAGCTGTTCACGCTCAACCATGCAGCATGAGAGGCGAAGAGCACGACAAACACACTCATCTGATTTCCCTATTACTATGATAGGTATTATTTATTATGCTTTGATATTACAAAATGTATAGTTGATGAGGTTTTATGGCTTTTACATTAAAAACAATAAAATAAGAATGGTAGTATGAAGGTTATCAAAAAAGTTTACTGCGGTTTCGCAATCCTCTCGTTAGTCATGGTAGGAGTTACCTTATTTGGTTTTTTCAAGATCAGCATTGCCGATAAAAATTTAGTTCAACTATCGGAAAACACCTCGATAGAACAAAAACGGGCGGTCGATTTACGTGGCTCGGTACATGACCGAGCCATTCTCATCAGAGATTTGGTGCTATCCAGTACCCCTAAAGAGCAAGCTTCGATAATAGAAAAGATCAATGCGCTTGCATTGATCTATCAGAAAGCCGATCAAGCACTTGATGTAAAATATGCGCAATACAGACATAGCGACAATGAAGTCTATTATCTGCAACAAATTAAAGAAACAAGCAAAATAGCTAGCCAACAAACTGCCCATCTCATCACATTAGTCGATAATCGAGAGATGCACAGCGCTATACCGTACCTATCCTCTGACACAGCTCAAACATACATTGAATGGTTAAAAAGAATCAATCAACTCATTGACTTGAAAGAAGATCTCATTCATTACGAAGTAACAAACTCATTAGCAGAAACTCATGGTTTTAAAAATGTAATGCTATTTGTAACGTTCTTCTCATTACTGATTAGCTTTATCGTAGCAAGGCATGTGGTAAAAAACTTAAACTCATTACTCGGTGGAGAACCTGAATATGCTTATGCCGTTATTACGTCCATTGCCTCAGGTGATTTAACCACGCAGGTGCAGTCTAATGGGAAAAACAACTTACTCGCCGCATTAAATAATCTTGTTGAAAACTGGGGTGACATAACACACAGATCAATACTTACCGCCAATGCTGTACTCACATCCTCTGAAGAGTTATTGGCTGGAGCAAAAAACAATCAACATCTAGCCGCTAAGCAAAAAAAAGCAACGGAACAAGGTGCACACTCGGTTTATCAAATGTCCACTACGGTAGCAGAGGTTGCTCGACACACCACCGAAGCCGCAATGCTTGCCAATATGGCGATTAACGATGTTAGGAAAGGGCAGGATGAAGTTCTTAAAACACAAAACAACATGAATGCATTAGCTCTTCAAGTTTCTGAAGCCACACAAGTGATAAACAGTCTTTCTCAAGACAGTAATCGCATTAGCTTTGTCATGGAAATTATCCAAAATATCGCTGAACAAACTAATTTATTGGCATTGAATGCCGCAATAGAAGCAGCAAGGGCTGGTGAGCATGGGAGAGGGTTTGCAGTAGTTGCCGATGAAGTCCGCAATTTGGCGCAGCGCACCCAAGACTCAACACAAGAAATCAAAACGATCATCGAAAGCATGCAGAAAAACTCATTGGTAGCGGTCGATGTGATGAATACAGGAAGTAAACAAGCCCAATTAAGTGTCGAGCAAGCAAAAGCAGCCGAGTTATCGCTGCGTGAGATTAATCAAGCCGTATCAAAAATAGATGAAATGAACACCTATATAGCAACCGCAGCAGAACAACAAGCCAGTGTGGCGGCAGAGATTAATAATAACTTCTCACAGATAACGCAATCAGCTGCCAGTACAGAACAAGAGGCTGCATTACTGACAACCGCCAGCCAACATCTTGAATCACTAGCTAAAGAACTAGAACTAACATTTAAACGTTTTACTGTTTAAGTGTAATGTGTAGAGCTGCCTTTTATGCAAGCGACTCAATATACAAGTATCAAGTAAAAAAGCTCTATGTCTTAACTATTCAAGGTAAACCAACAAAAAAGGCCGCAAATGCGGCCTTTTTAAGCTTACGTTCTAACTCAGATATCACGCTTATGCCAAGCACGCTGAGCATAAGTTCAGTGTGGGATTAGTTACCCATTTGCGGCAGTGGCTGACGGAAACGGCGCGTCAACACGGCCATATACACGACGCCCACCAGCGCCCATGTCAGACCCAGCACCAATGAGCTTTCTTCCAGATTCATCCACAACACCCCTACGGTCATCGCACCGAGCAGTGGCAGGATCAAATACTGAACAGTCTCTTTCATGGTTTTGTTGCGCTTTTCACGAATGTAAAACTGCGCTACAACGGCCAAGTTAACGAACGTAAAGGCCACCAACGCACCGAAGTTAACCAATGCGGTTGCTGTCACCAAGTCAAATGATACGGCTGACAGCGCTATAGCCCCCACCAGTAACACGTTAATCGCTGGGGTGTGCCATTTCGAGTGTACGAAACCAAACACTTTTTCCGGCAGCACCGCATCACGGCCCATCACGTATAACAAGCGCGAAACCCCCGCATGGGAAGCCATGCCAGAAGCCAGTACCGCCACCGTGGTCAAACACAACACCACTGACTGGAACAGCTTGCCGCCTACATACAATGCAATTTCCGGCAATACCGCATCAGGATCGTGGAAACGTGAAATGTCCGGAAAATACAGCTGCAAGAAGTATGACACGGAGATAAAAATCACCCCGCCAATCAACGCCGTCAGGAAAATGGCCTTCGGCACCACACGTTCAGCGTTTGGCGTCTCTTCCGACAACGAACTGATGCCATCAAAACCGAGGAACGAGAAACATAAGATCGTCGCGCCTGTCAGCATTGGCAGCAAATGTGCATTTTCCGAGAAGAATGGCTTAGTACTGGCAACCGTTCCAAGGCCTTCACCTTGGTACACGCCATACGCTACCAACGATATAAACACCACGATAATGGCAATTTGTAACGTCACAATCATGCTGTTGAGATTTGCCACAACATTAATACCACGCAAGTTCATGAACGTCATAAGGCTCACGAAACCGAAAATAAAGATCCATGGCTCTACATTCGGGAACAGCGCAGTTAAATAAATCTTTGCCAACAAGGCATTGATCATCGGCATAAATAGGTAGTCAAGTAACGATGACCAGCCCACCATGAAGCCGATATAGGGGTTAAATGCCTTCTGCGCATAGGTATATGCCGATCCAGCAGAAGGAAAACGTCGCACCAGTTTTCCGTAACTGAGCGCAGTAAATAGCACACCAATCAGTGCAATCAGATACGATGAGGGTACATGACCATCAGTAATATCTGTCACGATACCAAACGTATCAAACACGGCCATAGGCGTAAGGTATGCCAAACCCATCATGACAACTTGCCATAATGAGAGCGTCTTTTTTAATTGTGGTTTTTGAGTCGCGCAGGTATTAGATGCCACGGACGTGTCCTCCTATCCGCTCAACTTTTTGGGTACTAACGACAGCCAAAAGCTGGGTGAACAAGAGAATACTTCGTTGCAGATCAGAAACAGAAAAACAAGAAAGGATACGGGAGAAAACACGGGAGCAGGTTACGTTCAGTCCTGCTCCGGCCCCATAATCGCTGCTGGTGCAGCGCATGAATGCGAATAATTGCATTACAGGTTCCTCGTACGGCGTTTTGGCGCACTAAATCAGATTATCATGTCCGGATGAACTCCGGCCTCGTCAACAAATTAAAAGCAAAAAAATAACCGACGCCTTACAACGTCGGTTATTTACGTGCGCATTTTGCACTAACTATTATATCGTTACAATCCCTTCGATACACTTATATAGCAACATGTTGATATTAAATAGAATATTTTGGATTTGCCGTTTTTTTGAACCAAAACATAACAACATCTAACTCATTGAGTTAGCGAAGAAAAAAATACGCCTTTAGCATGCATTTCTGGTGATTTATGATGGCATTGAACAGAACACCATGATCTATCACTTCACCCGACTTTTATCTTTTTATAAACAAACCAATTTGTTAAAACGTGCCGTATCACCCATCTTACTTTTCGAAACCTGTGCGACAAAAAATATGCCGCACAGGTTTGTTTTTTCACCGAATGCTTATTGCGCAGGATACTCCGCCCGTTTTTGTCCCGCCAAAACATCCATCAGCGAATAACGAGCTTCACTGCCTAAACCATCCGGTAGCCACTCCAGTACCAATATCTTCCAGTTAGGGCTAAAGGTAACCGATTTGGGCAGATCATCAGCCGAGAACGTCCCGATCAAGGTGCTGTAATCTGGCCGGATCATGGGAGCGATGGTGGTACTGTCTGCGGCTGAATACACATTCACACGCACCGCGTCAGGGCCTTTGAAATACAAGGTCAGCGGCTTATCAGTGGCCAAAGTAAAATTATCCGGTACCACTATGTCTGATGAGCTGGTTACTGGCGTAACCGGAACGGGCACTGGCACGGGTACAGGAACCGGAATTGGCGCTACCGGCGTGGGTTCCGGTTTCACAACAGGCTCCGGCGCGACTGGTGCTGGTGCTGGTTTAACAGTCTCCGGCACCGGCTTTACTACTACCACTGGTTTCGCCGTCACCGGTTTGGTCACAGGAGCAGGCTTGGTTGGCGTAGGTTTAACCACGGTCACGGGCTTTGCCGGTACGGGAGCAGGTTTAACCACCACAGCGGGTTTGACCGGCGTGGGCGCAGGCTTACTGGTTGTCGCAGGCTTTGCCGAGACAGACGCCGGTTTAGTGGCTGCCGCTGGTTTTGTCGACGGCGGTACAGGTTTGACGACCGGCGCAGATTTCACCGACGGCGTAGACGCCGATTTAACGCTTACCGCCTGCTTGGCGGGTGCAGATTTGCTTGGCGCGGTCGACGCTGGCTTAACGGGCGCCGTACTTTCTGCGGCGAGAGCAAACATAGCGCCACATGACATTATGAGTGCAACAATCTTAGGGATCAGCTTCATCATCGGCTCCTCTACTATTCCTGCCCTTGATACAAGCGATCAACTATCGCTCGCAAAAAGTGATACCAATCAGTGTCTTTTAGACCACTCGACTGGATCCATGAAGGAAACGCAGGGTAACTCAGCGTAATATCAATACGCTCGGCACTTTGTGACCAGCCATCAATGAAATTCATGGCCCATGGGAAACCGCGACTATCCACAAACTTCGATGTGGAGAAGATCGCCGAGTTATCATCTAATCGTCCATACAACGTGGTATCAAACAGCTCGGTACCGCCAAATTGCGGTAAATGCACCTGCCACTTCAGGCCTGGCTGGAAACCAATATTCTCACCGTGATAAATACCAGGGGTGGCGAAAATGAAAGGATCGTACGGTGCGCTGCCTAAACGCGCGCGGGCTATCGGTTTATCAAACTCCACCACCAACTGATACTGTGTATTAATATCCTCACGGCAATCTGGTTTAGTGCGGAAATATTCACACCGTGTCGGTACGGCATCTTTTAAATCATAGCTGAAGACAAATACAGCCTCTCGGTGACTCGGATCGAGCGCTAGTTTGTTCACCACCTCGCCATTCTTGGTTAACAGCGCGGATTTTACTTCGCTGGCTTGAACGCCCGGAAGCCGCCATGCAAAACCATTATGATACCCCGCCCCCAGTGATTGCACCTTGGCGTCAATCGTCAATTGCTTCAACGCATTAACGTTATTGGACACTTCATGCATCTGATAGGAAATGGCGACGTCATTAAAATCATAATCACCTTGTTGCGGCCACAGATCTTCAAAAGCCACCGTTGCCCAGCGATTCTGCCCTGGATAATAGCTATCAAATTCGATATTTGGATTATCAATCTGCACCAGTTGTTTAAAGCGCGTTGAATCCACACTGTAGTTAGGATTTTCATCCGTGCCCTGATTACTGATACCTTTTACCGCCTCAATAGGCGTTAATACCATTTCAGCAATCACATCGTTGAAATCATGATCGCCACCGGTGCGGAATATATCTTCAAAACCGATAATTAAACTTTTCCCCGGTTGGTTAAAGAGCACTACATTATGGAATTTTAAATCCGCAGCGGCTTCAGTATTCAGTTGGCTCAGGTTATAAAACGGGCCTTGGTAGATGGGGCTATTGGTGACTTTGCCATAGCTGCCCCCCCATCCCCAGCCATTTGGCACAACAAAGAGTCCAATCCCTTGATTAGCGGTCAGCTCTACCCCTTTAAGGGCTACCGTATCACCGGTGACCATCTCCCCATCGGGCGGTAATGACGCATTGGGAAATACAATGACGTGATTTTCAATATCTGCAGAAGTCTTAGGTGGGTTGTTCACATCATAAATAAAATAGCCCAAGCTATTTCGATATCCAGCACCTTCGCGCAAAAAACGCAGCTTAACGGTAGCAATACCCTTGAAATCGGGGTCTAGCTCAATTTTGGTATAATCGTCACTGGCAATAAATTCAGGTTTGACCCGAATCCCTTCCGGTAACATCGAGTAGACATTGTCCAGAATTTTCGCTGGAGGGGGTTCGTTAACGACCGCTACAGGCTTCCCTTTCTGACTATAACCCACATCCGGCGAGCCGGTCATCCAGCTAAAGTCTACCGCACTGGCCGGTACCGCTAGCATCAGACTTGACAGAGAGATCAGTGTACTGAGTGATCGCATCACACTACTCCTCGTTTACATTACTTACTGTAAAGCGTAGATGAGGATCACAAAGGTGCTTAAGTCTAAATCATCATATATCTCGACATTATCGTGCCGAATACTTAGGCTCAGGGCGAAAATCAGGTTGTATCAACAACGTTCGTCTCTATCTTTATCTTCCCTCTCCCGCTCTCTCCTCGCCGCCCAATCGCACTGTGACAATTGGCTACATTCCTAAAACTCGACCAGACTGAATAGGTTAAGTTACGTTGGCAGGAATCGAAGATGAAACAATACAAAATTTTTCGCAATGCCTCGGGCCAAGTTGAAGCGGTGAAACAGGGCTGGTCTTGGCCGGCCTTCTTTTTCAGTGTGATCTGGGCCATTGCTAAACGGCTGTGGATCATTGCGATTTGGGCCATCCTGATTGTCATGGCGATAGGTACGTTTTTAAGCCTGAATGTCGGTTATGAATATAGCTATGAAATTACCAACATCATTTCCCTGTTGGTTTATGTCGTGTTCGGGGTATATGGCAACCGCTGGCGCGAAAAACATTTGCTCACCCGCGGATTTAAACATGTCGAAACCTTAACCGCTGCCAATCCCGCCGGTGCAGTTGCCCTGTATTCAAAAGCAACCAGCGAAGCGGCATGACCGCTTTGTTTTGCTTAGGCTCGGCGCATATCCACCAATACGGCAACGACACGGCAGTTTTAAGCTCACATTTTACTGACTGACCAATGAAGAGGGATGCATGAAAAGATCGCAATATATCGCGCTGTTGATAATCGCACTCAGTTCAACAACCGCTATCGGTAAAGAAACGTTGGTGATCAATCGCACGATTACCGAACCAGAAGTTCTGGCGGCACAAAAAGCATGGTGCGCCGCCTTAGTCGATATCAGTAACACCTACCAAAAAGAAGGGCTAGCTGCAGCCAAAGCCTTAGCGGGAAAAGTGATCGACAGCGCCTATGGCTATCAAATGGGGGGAGTGCTGTTTAAGCCTACGTTAACGGTCAACCCGCAAACATTTCGTACCACTCGGGCCGGTGCGTTAGCCTATTTTGTTGGGGATGATCCTGCATTTCCAAACGACACCGGCTTTGCACTCAAAAACTGGAAAAACTGCGCCATTGATAACGCCGCGATTCTCATCACCGGTGATAGTGCCACGACGATGGGCAAAGTGAATCTCACCAATGCTCAGGGCCAAGTCACTACCGTCGACAAAACCTGGCAGTTTGTTAAAGACGACAATGGCGCACTGCGAATCGTTGTGCACCATTCATCATTAGAGCATCAAGCCAAATAGCCACCTATACGGTCTTAGCGATGTGCTGCACGATCAAATTCTCGGCGGATTGACGTTGTTAGCGCAATAAAAAAGGGAGCAAAAATGCTCCCTTTTTTTACATACGACCACATAAAACAAACCAAGAGTCACGTATTAATTTGCTAGCACAGCGGCCTATTCTTGTTAATCAACAGCCAACCAAATCCCGACAAAAATCATCAAACTGCCTGCGATTCGGTTCAACCACTGAACATTACCGCTTTTTTGCAAAAAATAACGTAGGCTCTGACCACCACCGGCATATGCCAGCAAACAGGCAAACTCAGTAAACAGAATAATACTGATCAGCACGCTAAGTTGCGGCGCCAATGTTTTAGCCGGATTCACAAACGGTGGAAGCAAAGACACCATGAATACCCAGCCTTTAGGATTGGAGATTGCCGTCATAAATCCCTGCATCGCTAAGCTGCGCGCCGACACCATGGGTTTCTCTTCATTTTGTGTCAACTGCATAGCGCCACTGCTGAGCCACATCCGTACTCCGAGATAAATCAGATACGCACCACCCGCATATTTGAGCAACTGAAACAGTGTTGGATAGTTCAGCATCAAGCTAGCGACGCCAATCACCGAAGACACCGCCACCACCGCAACACCGATTAGCTCGCCCCACATCATCGGCAGCGTTCTGCGTACCCCGATTGACATTCCCAGAGTCATCGCCAATGTCATACACATCCCTGGCGTAAAAGAGACAAAAAAGAAGGTCGGAATAAATAACATCAGCGATGTCATATCAATATAAGCGGACAACATCATTCCCCTGACAAGCGATAAAAATTAGGTCGACTCGTTACAGTAAGCCAGCGCTAAACTAAATGCCATACCACGCACGTATAAACATTCCGGCCACTGCAAGCCCTGCAAACAATTCGTGCGCCAATGCACAGTTTGCAATTAAAATATGATTATCCGTGATCATTCCGCCGGATTTAAACCGGTACGACTCCACTCTCACGCCGGTTTAGCAAACGAGGCAATCAGCTGAGTCACAGCGGCTCGCCACGCATTGGCATGAATGCGCGTACAGACAAAACAGGCTACCCAAAGGTAGCCTGTCACTGCGGTTAGGCGCAGGTCGCAAAGTACAACTCGCAGTATCCAAATCAACCCGAGACTTGATCCGCAATACGCACCTGGCGATTTTTGCGGTAGATTTTTACCTGACTCATGGTGATATAAGCCGCACCCGTGATGAAGATGATCCCCGCCGGGATCAGTAACGCGGTATATTTCAACGCGGTATACAAAAAGGTACCCAGCACACCGCCGCAGAAGAACCCGCCCACCAGCATGCTGTGAATCAAAATTTTCTTCTTACTGTGCTGCTTACCTGCGAGCCAATGCCCTACCGAGGCCCCCAGATCAGAGATGATCCCTGTTAGGTGGGTTGTTCGAATAATTGCTCCACTGTAAGTGGTGACCATCGCATTTTGCAGACCACAAGCCGCCGCCGCCAGTAACTCGCCAACGAAATATTCTCGGCTAAAAAAGAGGTAGGCAAAAAATAGCAGCGTACTTTCCAGCAGCAACCCAACGCCATAACTGCGGCTTTGACACAGACTCTGATTTTTGACCACAAAACCACTTAACATCGCACCAACAAAAAATGCGGTGATGATAGAAATCGTCGGAATGAGCGCCTGTAGATTTGCCTGAGCCAGTTCGATGGATGATTTTGCGACCATGCCGGTCAGATAAGAAATTGCATTGTGTGTGAATCCCAGTACAGCAATCGCGTTGGTCAAACCGGCGCATGCTGCAAGGATAAAACCCCCATACCACACTACACGGGGTAACTTGCCAATCACAACCTTGTCCTGATAGCTAACAACAGAAGACGCTACTATAAACCTAATTTTTTCTAATGGAATAGAGCAAATAGACTACTCACCAAATCTTTGCGCTGTATTAATTTTTACCGCTTTCACTCCCCACGTTCTGTGACCTTGCGCCATAGGAAAACACCGAAAACACTTTTCTGCGGCACAAGATCATCACGATGCAATAAAAAACGCCCCGCACAACAAGTATAAATTCTGAATACCTGTCTTATTTATAGAAATCCATAACGAATCGGTCTTAACAGTGGCGTAGCATTTGGGTGACTTGGTTGTTACCTTTAATTAAGTGTCAGGACGAAGGCTACTAGGACAATGGAATTACAACCGGGTCTGATGACCTCACACCAAAGTTATAAAAAGCGCCGTCTCGGGTTGAGCTTTGGATTGGGCATACTGACGTTCTGTTTATCGCTCGGTGCAGATATCCTGTTGGCGCATTACAAAGTGGAAAAGGCCCAGTGGCAATATAGTCAGCAAATCCTGCAGCAGTTTTCCGCCGATCTGAACAAACTAGCCGTAGTTGGACAAACACTGAGCCCCCTATTAGAGCAACCTTGCGCTCAGGTTGAAGCCCGCCTACAACAGCAAGGTGCCATCTCCACCACGCTGCGTTCAATCATGCTGATTGATAACCAACAATTGTATTGCTCTTCCACTCTCGGCACCCAGCAGCATGATGTCAGCCAACGCTTTCCTGAAGTGCAACACGCCACTCCACATCTGCGTTTATTGTCTGGTTCGCTCGATTTAGGCACACGACCATTGATGGCGCTATGGCTGCCACAACCCGGGCAAACCGGTAAAGGCATTATGCTGCTGTTTGATTTGCAGCAAGCGATCCGCTTTCAGTTACAACTCTCACACCCTTATCTATCGCGCGCGGCATTACAAATTGAGCAGCAGGCAATTGTCGGGGGGACCTACAAAATCCTCAGCCAAGAGATGTTAGCGGAAACCGGCATCACCAGTAACGGGCATGTACTGAGTACCCCAGTCAAAGTCCATGTCTACGCACGTCCAATGCGAGATATCATCTGGGATAATGCCACCAGTCACATTGCCGTCGCCCTATTGCTTGCGCTCATGGTGGGTACCCTCACCTTCTCGTTCAGCCGTAAACATTTCAGTGTGCATAACGATCTGATCCTTGCGATGCAGCGCAATGAATTTATCATCAAGTATCAGCCGATTATTCAAAGCGATAATTTGCATTGTGTTGGCGCGGAAGTTTTGGTGCGCTGGCAAACCGCTAAACGTATCATTCCGCCGGATGTCTTTATTCCTTTGGTGGAAGAGCTAGGGCTGATCGTTCCCTTTACCCGTTATGTCATCGCCCATGTTGCCGACGAACTGCCGAAAAGCGCACAGCTGCCCAAAGACTTCAAAATCAGTATTAATGTCGGCTCAGAGCACCTGAATAATGAACAGCTGTTTGCTGATATGCTGAAGTTCAAACATGCGCTGCCGGCGAATCTACAGTTGGTGGTCGAACTCACCGAACGAACCCCCATCGACATCGACGAACATGCCGAACAGTTGCAGCAGCTGCAACGTCATGCCATCAAAATTGCCTTGGATGATTTTGGCTCCGGTCACAGCTCACTGTCTTATCTTAAAAAACTACATCCTGATTACATCAAGATTGATAAAACCTTTACCGCGACCATCGGCACTGAAGCCATCACCGCTACCGTGCTTAATATGATCATCGATTTAGGTCAGAAGCTGAATATCGCGGTAGTCGCTGAAGGCGTGGAAACCGAAGAGCAAGCTAACTACCTGCTACAACGCGGGGTGCAGTTTTTACAAGGGTTCTATTTTGCCCGCCCTATCTCGATGTCCGAACTGCAGCAGTGGCTCAATAGCAAAATTATCTACCCTCCGGCACATGTGCCGCGGATTATGCCCATCGCTAAAACCGCCGATTCAGCAAATGTCAGGCACAAAAAAGCGGACTAGGTTGCCCTAGCCCGCTTACTGATTGATGACAAATGCTCAGTGCATATTTCTTACTGAATACAGTACACCGGATATTTTGTGTTACTCAGCGCTGACAGAGTCCGATAAGCGGCTGATCAATACTTTGTCGACCTTAGTACCATCCATGTCCACCACTTCAAACTCATAATCCTGCCACTGACACTTATCCCCGGTACGTGGCACATTACCCAGTAGCAACATGACCAAGCCCGCTAAAGTGTGGTAGCGATAGGAGCGGTCTTCCGGTAATACCTCCAGCCCCAACAGCTCTTTAAGCTCAGCGGTTGGGATCAACCCATCCACCAACCAAGAGCCGTCACTGCGCTGGACTATCCATGCCTCTTCATCCGGCGATTTAAACTCACCAGTGATCGCCTCAATAATATCTTTTTGCGTCACGATCCCCTGCAAGTCACCGTACTCATCCACCACAAACGCCAGCTTAGTATCAAAGGTTTGGAACTGTGCCAGCAAGTCCATGCCATTGATGGTTTCGGGTAAAAACACCGGCTCAAACATACCGTGGAACAAACTGACGCCATCACGATTGAGGTAGGTATTCTTTAGCAGCTGCTGCGCGGTGATCACCCCCACAATGTTATGCAAGCCACCATCTGTCACAGGGTATTTGCTAAAATCGGTATGTTGGATACGCGCGATATTCTCTTCGTAGCTCAGACGCGTGTTCAAATAGACGACTTCGCTACGGGGTACCATCACCGAGGAGATTTGCCGCGCATCGAGGCGAAAAACATTCTTCACCATCTTATTTTCCTGCGGCTCAATCACCCCCGCACTGGCCCCTTCATCCAGCATGTAGTGAATATCCTCCTCAATGGAGGCGCTACCATCTTTTTCCCGGATCCCGAGTAAAGACAAAATGGCCGTAGTAGAGACCGAGAGTAAACGCACAAAAGGGCTGGTTAAGGTCGCGAGCAGCAGCATCAGACGCGCAACCAGACAGGCAATCCGCTCGGGATCTATCTGCCCAATACGCTTGGGAACCAACTCACCGATGACGATAGAAACGTAGGTTATGATGACAACCACCAGAACGGTGGAGAGATAATCGCTGTGGGCTTCACTGATCCCGATCCACCCCAGCAATGCTTTGATATAGATAGATAAAACCGACTGCCCGACAATACCGCTTAGAATACCAATAGAGGTAATACCGATTTGTACCGTGGACAAGAGCTTATTTGGATCTTGTCCCAATTCCATGGCGACTTTGGCTGATTTGCTGCCGGCTTTATATTTGTGGGCTAACTTTCCTTTCTTGGCGGTAATCAGAGCTATCTCTGACATGGCGAACACACCATTCAAAATGACCAACGCAAGAAGCGCCACTATGTCCATATATTCCTCAGGTTAATGTTATTGAGTACGTGGTTTGAACTTCTTATATACCAATAAACATAAGCCTGATACCAGTAAAACTGCGGGTACGGAGATGACAACTTTAAAAAAGACAGTTTCGTACTCCGTCGCCCATTGGGTATTACTGACGAAATATCCCAATGTCACAATCGGCACTACCCACAACACGGAACTAATCAGGTTGATGATGAAAAAACGCCACTGTGAATAGGCGGTGATCCCAATCATAGAAGGATAGATAGTGCGTACAAATGCGATGTAACGCGCAATCAGCAACGTCAACGCGCCGTGACGTTCGATCAAGGCAAAGGTACGTTGCCGATACTTATCATCCAGACTTTGTACTAAGCGGTTGAATAACCGTGTATGCCCAAACAATCGACCTTGTAGATAGCTGAGCCATGAGCCCACACAGGCGGCAATCACCAAAACCACTGCAAAGCCGGCGGGTAACACATCCAATTGAATCAAGGTACCGGTTAAAAATAACAAACTGTCGCCCGGTAAAAACGCAGTAGGAATAAACCCATTCTCCAGCACAATAAATGCCACTAAGATGGTACACACAAGTACCGAAATACTGGGATCCGAAAGGGTTTGCACATCCATATGGATGAGAGCAGTAAATAACTCAGACAATGACGACATGATAAGCTCATATAATTAGCGCACAACGAATGCATAAAACTACGCTCATCGCTGCAAGATGATACAGAGTGATTAAGCATACCACCCCCGGCGTCCCTTGAAAGCTACTATTACTTTACCAAATATGATTATTCAGCTATGTTCAGCGTTTATTTAGTTATGCGATAGAGGGCATAATGACGCCAAGCTTGAAGCATCGCTCTTTTTCTCGCGCCCTGCTGGCAAGTGCGCTGATTTGTAGTTTGTCCGTAACCTCCGTGTGGGCCGATCCGCCAGAAGGCAAAGGCCATGGTAAAGGCAACAGTCACCACGGCCATAAATCTAAACACCACAAATCTGAATACAAGTCTGATTTCTCTACGACGGATGCCTTGATTGCCGCCGGCATTACTGTTGCTGCAGCACGTTCGCTCGCACTGAATAATCAGCTGATTCAATTTAGTCCGTTGCCGCCAGGGATTCAGAAAAACCTGATGCGCGGAAAGCCGTTACCGCCGGGAATAGCAAAGAAAATGTTACCCGTACCGTTTATTAAACAGCTGCCACACCATCCAGGTTATGAATGGCGCGCGGTGGGCAGTGACTTAGTACTGGTTGCACTCTCTACTGCAATTGTGGTTGATGTGCTGAAAAACGTCTTCGATTGATTTTGCTACCGGTAGCGGAAATCCACCAATTTCACTATGAAATTCACCGCTACCGGTTTCATCACTGTTCATCTTTTTACTCCGCTTGATCTTCCTGCCGCACTCATCACGATCCATACTCTCAGCCTTCTTCCTCTACATCGGTGCAAATACAATCCACCAATTTCACCATGAAATTCATGTAGGCTCCCTTGCCCCCGTCAGTGCAATCAGCCGGAATCGCTTCGGATGTCTCGCGCTTAAACATGAAACTTTATTCGTAACTGACTGAGAATAGGTCAATCGAGATGTCACACCCTCCCTAATCCGTATGCCATACCAAACAGGTCTCGCGCATCGTGCAACCTATGACAGTACTCGCTAGTATAAATCTGGCGGATTTATCTCGGATGTCACATGCTTAATGGCGGTTTTGGGGCTTGTCACTCGATAGCAAAGACGCACACGTCTACGTTATCAGAGCTTAAATAGACTCGCTGAGGTATGGAGGACTTCGCTCAGGCACGTACTTCCCATGCGCAACGTATGATAATCATGCCTAGGCGGGTTGTTATCGCGTTAATAACGCCGGCGTTAAATCCAGCGGAATCGCCTCGGATGTCACACGTTTAAATGCATCATTCGCGACAGCAATGCAGAGTCAAAGCCCCTCATCGATTAGCCGCGTACGCGCAAACAAGCAGAGCTAACCGTAACGTGAAGCATCAAGCACGGATGACACCGCTAAATAATCTGGCGGAATCACCTCGGATGTCACACGGTTAAATATGCCAATTCTAATCACCCAGACTCCCCATCCACCAATTTCACTGTGAAATTGCCGGTTTCCACAACGACGTAGCCACTGCAGCTTGGCATAGCCAATTTGACAATCACCTTGTCCACGACAAGACTTCTCATATACGCCCCCACATAGCAAACAGGTTGCCTATGCGTCATTTTCTTACCGGCCTTGGCTTACTGTTACTCTTGTCAACGGCTAACGTTCAAGCCACAACACCGACAGAGCAAAATCTTCATTGGTGGGATACCTTCACCAACAACATCGTACAAACATGGGAAGAGCCACAACACTACGATCTGTATTTGCCGTTTCTGAGTTGGCATAACCGCTGGCTCTACGATGAGACAGACCACTACAATGAAATGCCATGGGGTGGCGGGTTCGGCGTATCACGCTACAACGAAGAAGGTAATTGGCATGCCTTATATGCCATGATGTTTAAAGACTCGCATAACCACTGGCAACCGATTGTTGGCTATGGTTGGGAAAAGGGTTGGTACATGGATGACGACGAAGATGTGCGGCTTGGACTCGGCTTTACCGCCGGGATCACCGCACGTAAAGATATGGGTAACTACATTCCGTTACCCCTCGTATTACCGCTTTTCTCCGCCAGCTATAAACAAATGAACCTCCAGTTCACCTATATTCCGGGCACCAAAAATAACGGCAACGTCCTGTTTGCTTGGCTACGCTACACATTTTAGCATGCGTGGTTCACCCAATAGTGGGGACTGAAAGTCACGCTCTTATGACGAGCCTAAAAAGTATTATGAAAATGAAGGCGAAAGAGAGTAAATCATCAACCGGTGTAAGATCTTGCCGTAGAATCGCCGTCAGTATTCTCACAATACGAACGGCGTATTCTAGGTTAGCCAGCGAGCACTTATGCCTGCAAGGCCTGCTCCAAATCAGCCAGTAAATCCTCGATGGCTTCAATACCAACGGATAAACGGATCATCTCTGGCTTCACGCCCGCACGCCGTTGCTCCGTCTCCGTGAGCTGCCGGTGTGTCGTAGATGCTGGATGACACGCCAACGACTTAGCATCGCCAATATTAACTAAGCGTTTGAAAATTTGCAGCGCGTCATAGAAACGGATACCGGCTTCGTAACCTTGTGCCAAACCGAATGAAAGCAATGCCGAAGGTTGGCCCTGCATATAACGCTGCGCCAATTGATAATGCGGGTGAGATGGTAAGCCTGCGTAACTTACCCACGCTACCTTCGGATGCGCTAACAAAAAATCAGCCACTTTACGCGCATTATCCACATGACGCTCCATCCGCAGCGCCAACGTTTCTAATCCTTGTAAAATCAAAAAGGCATTCATCGGCGATAATGCTGCCCCAGTATTGCGCAAAAGCACCGTGCGTACGCGACCAATAAACGCCGCCGCCCCAAACGCCTGCGTATAGACCACGCCATGATATGAAGGCTCCGGCTGGCTAAACTGAGGAAAGCGCGTAGCATTCGCCGCCCAGTCAAACTGACCTGAATCCACGATAACGCCACCCAGTGAGGTTCCGTGTCCACCAACATACTTGGTCAAGCTATGCACCACTATATCGGCACCAAACGAAATGGGCTTACAGAGAATCGGACTCGCCACCGTGTTATCCACAATCAGCGGCACGCCCTGTGCGTGTGCAACATCCGCCAGCCCAGCTAAATCAGCGATATTGCCCGCTGGATTACCTATACTTTCGCAGTACACCGCTTTGGTTTTTGCATCTATTAACTTCGCGACCGACTCCGGTCGGTCATCCGCGGCAAAACGCACTTCAATACCGGCATTGGGTAACATGTGAGCAAAGAGGGTGTAGGTGCCCCCGTATAACTGCGGCGTAGCAACAATGTTGTCGCCAACCCCAGCAAGCGTCTGAATAGCATAGGTGATGGCTGCCGCGCCAGACGACACCGCTAAACCGGCGATCCCGCCTTCCAATGCGGCCATGCGTTTTTCTAACACATCGGTGGTCGGATTCATGATGCGCGTATAAATATTGCCTGGAACTTCCAGATTGAACAGCGCAGCACCATGTTCAGCACTGTCAAACTCATAGGCAACAGTTTGATAAATCGGTACCGCCACCGCTTGCGTTGCACTATCGCAAGCAAAACCGTGGTGTAGGGCGAGGGTAGCATCACGCATGAAACACTCCTTGTTTCGAACAATACAGTCAGATCAATAATTATCCACTGTATGTCAGATAAGCCCGTGGCTCAAGCATCATATGCTACACAGAAAATGGGACAGGACAGGACAGGACAGGACAGGACAGGACAGGACAGGACAGGACAGGAAAATATATCGCGTACACTTAATCGCTTCTAGGGGAGACTAATAGACTCTCATACAGCGTATGATATAGGTTTAAATATAGATAATAGAAAAGGTGCCGACAGGCACCTTTTTCTACATCACAAATATTCAATAAAGCCTAACCAAACCCTGTGCAAGAGATGAAATCCACCAATTTCACCGTGAAATCGCATCCCTTATTATTAAAGAGAGCGGAGCTCTTGCCGGCAGTTAGTCATGTACCAGCGACTGCATTTCATCGGCCGCTAACATCAAATGTTTCATCAAAATATCAACTTGCTGCTTAGACAAATCCGTACCAGATACTTGCAATTTACGTCGGTAGTTATCACCTTGCGAAATGGTGGCAATCACCGAAGAGGTACCCACTTTAAACAGCGTTTCTTTCTGTTTAATTTCGCGTACTGTCTCGCCTTTTTGCTTTAACTGCCGTGCGGCTTTGCTGGCCTGATTTACCACTTCCGCCACCAGCTCTTCGTTTGAGGCATGGCCAAAACGCTGTGTTTGACGGATATCGGCCAACTCATGGGCAATCAGCATCTGATCATCTTCGGTCAACGCCTGTGCTGCCGTCACCAGATTATTGATCTGGGCATAGGACAGGGCATACACGTCCGGAACTTGCAGTAACCAAGGGCGAGGAATACGCGCCGCTTTTAAGATTCGCGTAACTGTCGCCGGTGAACGGCCTAATGCGGCGGATAACCCTTTCTGATCGGGGTACAGCCCCTCATCCAGCATTTGCTGCCAACGCTGAGCTAACTCCACCACTGACAACTCTTTCTGAGCATTCGTTGCTTCTGCAATAAACTCCGCATCCGCCAATGAGATCGGGCTTTCTGGCAGCAGGATCTTAAAATCACACCCCGCGTAAATACAGGCTTTACGGCGGCGCGAACCGGCTAACACATCTATCTTACCATCCGCATTCAAATTACCGATTGCAGGATAATACTGGCCCGACACGGTTAGCGATTGCAAAATATCTCGCACTGACTCACGCGTCAGCAAAGATTGATCGCGGCCATTGATCGCCGGCACATCCGTCAATGCTTCAATGTCGTCATGTGGGATCACCCGCAACATAAAACGGCGTTGTGAACCATCTTTGAGATGCAGCATGCTGCCTTCACCCGGCTTTTGCTGCTCCAGCAAACGGCGGTTTTCCTCCGTCAATGCATCCAGCTTTTTCTCCAACGTCTCGAGCGGAGACTCGGTAACCACTGGCGTGCTATTGGTGGCAAAAGATGCCAAATCAAAGGAAGGACGTACACGTGCATTCTTAACCATGGTTTGCCTCTTTACGCCATATATTCTGCATAATCTCTTCGAACTCAAATACCGCCTGCAAGCATTCCGCCTGCGCATTAATCAATGATGCTCGTCCGCCCGGATATTCACTCGGGCTCAATTCATAAATCGAAGACATCAAGCTGGAGCAATGCTTGATAGCCTCAGAGTGGGGGATCTGCCCTAACATCAAATCTTGACCAAACAGCTCACGTAAAATCGCCGCTTTCTGCTGATTCGGCACCGAACGCTTATCCAAATCAGTCATAATTAGCTTAATCTCAGACCAATGCAGTGGGCAATGCGCTTCAATGGCCGCCTTGATTTGCGGTAACACCGATAAGAAATCGCCAGTCGCATCAGTATCATTATGATCTGGCTTCACCGGCACAATCAGCACATCTGACGCGGCCAGTACGTTATAGAGCAAGAAGTTCAGTGCCGGCGAAGTATCAATCAACACCACATCATAATAAGGCGAGATCACCGATAACAGACGTGACAGCAGGGAATACGGCGAAGTAATTTTCCCATCGGCCAAACCGCGTTGCACCCAAGCTTCAAATAACTTGTCAGCAACCCCACCTGGCAACAGATCCAAATTAGGAATATTGGTCTTTTTCAGTGCGGCAGTCACTTGCTGCGCCAACTCGCTATCCGGCAACGTGGGATCGCCGGCCAACGTCAGCAATTCCGATAATACGGTATCCTCGGTATCAATCTGCGGCGCCATATAGCCGGTGCACATATTGGTTTGACCATCCGCATCCACCACCAAAATCCGGTACTGGGTTTTCGCTTCAATCGCCAAACCGGTTGCCAGCGTCATTGCCGTAGTGGTTTTGCCCACACCACCTTTAATATTCAACACAGAAGAGACAATCATTCGCGAGGCATTGGCTTTGGCCTGCTGACCGACAGCTTCACGTAAACGGAACAAATCAGGTAAAGGCAACGACCAACGGCAACCCACCATAGGCACATCTAAGCCATGCTGTTCACAAAGTTTCACCAATTGGCGATTATTGATCCCCAGCGCCTTAGCGGCTTCATTTTGCGTATAGGTTCGAAACGGCTTGCCGTTATGGGTCTGTTCATCGACAAACGCCGCAGATTTACGACAGGCAATCCGATAACGCGCTCCATTTTGCTCCAAGCGCTGCAGTTTTGAGTCCATCGCCTTCCTCGTCAAAGTGTCATCCTCTTTAATAAGGATAATGATTACAACACTTAAAGCACATTGCAACACTTTTAGATTATTTTATCGCATTTTCATTGCAGATTCGTTTTTTTGTAATCTGCATCACTTATTGATTCAAGTAATCAAAAATTACGTCTGATATAGCCAAGCGTTCTATTTCCATCAAAGCAAGGCAAGGCAAGGCAAGGCAAGGCAAGGCAACCTACATTAGCAGCTTGATAACATCACTTAGCACGAACATCAGCAGCAAACAGCAAAGCACGCTAAGCCGACACGGGTTAATCGACTGTCTCCATCACCCATTCAGCCGGAACAGCCTCGGACGGATCGCAATCAAAATAGCCTCACCCACCAGCAAATCAGGCGGAATCACTTCGGATGGATCATGATTAAATTGGCTAACGTTAGCGAATGATAAAACCTGCGGAATGCACTCGGATGGATCGAAGTTAAACCCAGCCATCCATGGTACAAAGGTCGTGCCCAGATAAAGCAAGACTCCACTCCATACACAGCCCGAGAGCGGCAATATAGCTGCAGTCGTGGTTAAAAAATCATCCACTCGTGCTGTATATAGGCATATCGCGCTCAATTTAGCCCAACAAGGCCATCGCTAACCACAATGTACGCCACATCGCGCGGGGCATGCTCGGATGGATCGTCGCCAAATTGACGAATATTGCAGAACAAACAGGCGGAATAGTGTCGGATGGATCGCGATTAAATGGAGAGGGATAGGAAATACATCACATCTGTATCAAGCCCTCGCCATGACAAACCAGAGAAATGGGCTGGCTTTAGCCATTATTTACAAACAACTTCACATTGCCATACGTGAAATTCACCAAGTTAAAACTAATAATATTTTATAACTCAATGCATTACTGTTATCAGAGTGACATTAACCATACTCGTCATCACATCAGATCGTGCGGAATAGCTACGGACGGATCGCAGTTAAAATAACGCTCAAAATCATCAGCGGATCACCCCGCGCACAAGATCCTGCCGCGGATATACACCGATCCCTCCGCTAACACATCGAACAGGCACCACGCTTTGCACGCAACCAGACGCATAATCGCGCCAAACACCGGCAAAAATGCGACCGCCATCAAATCCGCCGGTTCAATCAGCAATGACTTTGAAATTAAAAATGTCACACAGGCGGAGCAACTGCTAGACTACGCCGGTAACACCTAGCAACAAGCTCGCAGATCGCGTTTGATTGATGAAAAAAACAGCGTTATTCACACCCATATCGCAGCGTGAAACATGGCAGCCGCCGCCAAGGTGAAAAGGTTGGACACCGTCGTCAATAACCTGTTTACAGGCTGTGATACTTACGAATGGATCGTTTTTAACGTAGGGTGGATCGTTCAAGGAACAGAAGTGGATCGTCAGTTAAACAACGCGTGGATCGTTGCTAACAAAGGGTGGATCGTTAACTAAACAGGCGGTTTTTATTTGGATCGCAGTTTTTAATGCATTGAATAACTTAGCTTTTTAACGGTTACCCACAGTACCCATGATCTAAGATAAATAAGATATAAAGAAAAAAAGAATCAGGATATAAACAAACAATAAGTTTTTTTGGATTTCTAAAATGCTGATATACGACAACACACACTGGATTGAGCATGATCGGAGTACAAGTGAAGGTTCGCTGATCAAAGTGGAGCAGACGGATGCCGTATATGACGCGCTTAACCTGCCTAAATCAGCACAAACCTTTATCCAAACTATCTTGCAGCAGGCAAAACAACATCAGGATCACTGCGTCAGTGTTGCGGTGTTAACAGACAGCATGGCATTGACACGCGCCAGTGTGCGACAAGCTATTTCGCGCTTAAAAGAGCGCGGTTTGCTCATTGAGCAAGATAATTTTCAATACGCCACCCAGAAAAAATCCAAAAACAAACTGTATTTGCTACCGGCGCCGAAAAATGCACTGACCGATCAGCAAAATATGCTAGCCAAGAGCACCACGCCTTCTGCGGCACGTAAATATCCAGTTTCAACCTCACCGGTATACCCAGTGCGTCCACTGGACTTGAAACTAGAAAGCGTTTCGGTTATCCCCGATCATTCATTTTTTGGCTCGCTGTTTGGTATGCCTGATAGCCAAAAAATCAATTTAATGAATAACTTACCGCCAAATGGCTTCAACGAGCGCTACTTTGAAAAGCCCATCACGCTATTAAGCGATGATGATGCCATTACGGCAAAACTGTTTTTAACCACCGAATCGATGGATGGGGTATTTAACCGTTCACATATCCGTTTTTTGTATGCGCTGGTTTTTTTAAGTATTCGCTATCACATGGATATGAGTGGGATTTACGAATCCTCTAATGGGACCATCAAAAATATCACTCCTATCCACACTGATCACTTGCTGAGCTTGTTAGGGAAATCCGGTAACAAAGAAACCCGTGATGAAATCGTTAACTTATTTAAAAGAATAGAAAATACCAAAGTTGGGATTTCATGCGATCAAGATTTGGGCGACGATATCAACATTCATAACACCTTGGCCCGTTTCTTCGAGGTTGAAGGGGTACAGTTTGTTCGGCGCCGGATCCGCGGCGCGGATGGTGAATTTCTACGTAATACCAAAGGTGATTATGTCTATAAGGATATGGCACCTCATCGCTATGACATCAAATGGCGCGTTTCCGTTCTGAAATCGATTTTCGAGCGTAAAATGTTCTATTTATTGCCGGTCGAGGTGATCAGTTATCACGACTTAATGTTCCGTTTATACCTGTTTTGTCGTGGCCAAAGTACGCATCGCAATCGGCTGGATATGGATTTATCCCTTCTTAATGAGCTATTGGCCCCCGATCTGACTAGCAAAGTCTTTTTCAACACCTTTGAAAAAGTGGTGGTGGCGCATTTTAAAGCCCGTCCTGATGACGGCAGCATTGAGGTCACCTCATCCGGTACCGGTCGAGGGCTGGAAAAGCGCACCTATATCCGTGGTGAATTTTCTGGGATCAGCGGTTACTTTATCTTTGAGCGCATTAAAGGTGTCTACTATATCAATTGCGCACTGGAGCTGGATGAAGACAAAATCTTCTTTTATTCCCATTCGGAAGGAACCCGCGCTAAGCTCAGCACCTTGTCTGGCGTGGAGAAACAATCGTTCCTGTCTATGCAAAAATTGGGGAATAAAGCGCCGGTACAGTTTAATAATCAACTGCCCGGCATTTCACATCGTTTAGAAGATGACGTTATTCAGCTCAATCCGTTGCCAGAGGATCTGAAGTTTAAAGCCAAACCCATCCAGAAAATCCGAATTGATAAGCGCCGCTTTTCACTGGCGATCACCGTGGGTAATGCGAAATTCAGTGTCTCGCGTTACAGCAGTGCAGAGACTCTACTAGCGGTGTGTGACCAAATTCACCGCTTGTCATTAACGCCGGTGGTGGAGATTAAAGAGCGCATTGATAATGCGATGACGGAAGTGGAAATGTTTGAGTCGAGCCAAGGGCTGATCCAGCCACAGGATCTGGAACAGTTGGTTTATCACGTGAGCCAAAAGGCGCAAAAAACCATTTCATTGGATGATATGGTCAGTGTCTTAACCACCAATACGCGTTTGCGTAAACAAGCGCACAATATGGATGAACAGATCTTTTCTGCGTTGGTGGGGAAATTTTAATCGATAAGCCATAACGAGCGGTTATCACTTTCTCTTTAGACATGACTTTTTACTGATAATACCCATCTGTATACAGATGGGTATTTTTCATTGCGGCTAGCGATCGCTATAGTTATCTACATCAAAAAGTTTATGTAGATAGCTATTATGCAAACAAAATGGATTTTTCGCGTCGCGCTCTCTAGCTCTATGGCGGTTATGCTTTCCGCTTGTGTTGGCCCAACGCAGTTGGAAGGGCAGTGGAAAAATCCGCAATGCAGCGAATGTTTCCCTGCTAAATCCGCGTTAGTGGTCGTCGCAACGCCGAATGTGGTGGCGCGCCGTTTATTAGAAGATGAGTTGGCCAAACAACTACGCCAACATCAAGTTCAGGCAGTGGTGTCATACCTGTATTTCTCTGCGCCAACGAGCAATACAGCCGATAACCATAGCCAAGAGGTGTTAGCGCTGGCCAAGCAGCTACATCTGGATAATATTCTAACGACCCAAGTCATGAAAGTGACGCAGCCACAGGTTTACAGCGCGCCGGCTCCGGTTTGGGGATGGAACAACTTCCCAGGTTATTATCAAGGCTTGTGGGCACCGACCTATGATTTCCCTGCTACCGTTTATGTAGCACCAGAAATCTATGCGCAAACCACGCTCTACAATGTGCCGCATCAGAAATTTAGCTGGATGGGCAGTACGCAAACAACCCCAGTGGGTTATTCGATGGCGGCATTAGCTCAGCAAATGGTGGGGTTATTGGTTGGCGAAATGGCTACGCAAAATGTGATTGGGCCACAGCAAGCCGATAGCTTGGCATTAAGCGCGCCGTAATGACGGAGAGAGAAACTATAAAATGTGATTAATGTCATCTTTTATGGCTTCATTTGCGGCTTTTTTGCGCAGAAAGTGCTTTACAAGTCATAAAAATCTGCTAGCATCGGGAGATATTGAAGGTTGATATTAAGTCATTATTGAGGTTGCTTTACGGAATACAGCTGCTTTGCCCTCTCTCTTACAGCGTTGTTTTTTCCTCTCCTACACTAATACCTGATATCAATCTGAGCTGACTGAGTTAACCGCCGCTAATAAGTTAAGCGTGTTTTCAGCCGGCTGAGCGTCTTTTTAGACTACAACAGCATTACTGAAGTCACACGTTACATTAGCCCGGTTCTGTCTCCTGATAAGGAATTCAAGAGTATGGTACATACAGGCATTGTCCGGAGTTTTAGTCCGGAAACCCGGCAGGGGGTAATAACCTGCGATTTAGGGGGCGATGTTCATTTTTCTGCAGAACACGTCCATTGTAAAAAGTTGCCACAAACCGGTTATATGGTGGAATTCAAATACGATGAATCTGCCGCGGGGATGTGGGCTATGGATATCAGATTCCTTTAATTTTTACCTGTATTCATCAGGTTAGGTATACGATCGCGGTACAACGATTAACACCGGATCATGTTAACCCTATAGTGAATAACAACCGTCCAGTAAAAAAACAAAGGTGGCTGATAGAATAAAAATTGTGAGGTAACATTATGAAACGTTCACGTTTAAGAACAAATTGGTTTTATTATCTGAAACAAGGTGCACCGACCAGTTGCACTGAAAACAAAGCATAAAAATAACATCGTGTTATAAAAAGTCTGCGTCGTAGAACGGTTTGGGCGACTCTAGCTTGCGCTAAGCCAATGCGAGATAACCTAAGCATCAAGCGTAATTGTCCGAAGACAATTAACGACGCAGACCTAAATCTTTGTCTTCCTCAGTTTTTCTTTTCACACTCCTTTCTCTGCATTGATTTTCTTTCGGTACGGGCACTTATTTCTCCGCTGCGGTTATGCGGCGCAATGGCCATGGCTGTTTTATTTCGACTTCGCTGGTATATGACGCAGTGTTTGCCGTAAGATCCTGATTTATGATCTTTTGTGTTGTTCCTATAAATAAGACAGGTAGCAATCATGCGCATCGAACCTTCTTCCCGTTACTCTTGGTGGGTGAGACCTTTACTCTGGTTACAGAAACGTCATTACGGTGAAATCCTTAATCCTGCCCGCTTATGGGGGCGTAAGCCGGTATTGTTTTACTTGGTCGCCGGGTTTTTTGGCTTTTTAGATCGCAAATCTTCCCCCTTATCTGCGGAATTACGCTCCTTGGTCTGTGTTCGCGTATCGCAACTCAATGATTGTGCGTTTTGTGTGGATGCAAATGGCCTGAAGTTGGCGCAGCGGTGTGGATGCGAAGAAAAAGCGCTGGCATTATCGCAATGGCATGACAGTGATTTATTTGATGAGCAGGAAAAAGCGGTATTTACTTATCTGGAAGCGATGACGATAACCGGACGTAAAGTTAGCGCCGAAATGATTGCGCAGCTGCAAACTTTTTTCGATGAGGATACCCTGATTGAGTTAACCGCGCTGATTGCTTTTCAGAATTTATCCGCCAAGTTTAATACAGCTTTAGATGTACCCGCGCAGGGACTGTGCCGTTTACCGCTATCAAGCTCGGCCGTGCCACAAACCGCAGCTGATGCGCTCAACAGCGATTCTGCTGACGAGGCTAATCGACCCAAGTAATGGGTAGACTATGTATAAACTATGTATTAATTACCGCGCCACTCGCTTGCTGGCGCGAGGTCTTGCTGAAAACTTAGGTAGAAAATGAAAGGGATAGGGGAAAAATAAATCCGCCATTCCTTTCTTACTGGATATGCCGTAGTGTTACAGCCAAGTCTTAAACGCTTTTCGGATGGATATGCAATTGTGCTACTGGCCTTATTCAACCTATAGCCAGCTACGCCTGATATCATGCATAATCCTGTATAAGCCAGACGGGATTTACCGTTACAGCCAGATAAAGAACGCCACACTTTGATTCAAAATAAGAAAAATTCGCAGCTCTATGTTTAATGGCTATTTAATCTGGCTCACTTGCATTTACGCAGATTGCGTAGAATAATAAATTAATGCGATAGAGTTATCGTTATTTCTTCAATGTGGCTTCTTAGGCTATGTTTTTGAGCTCAGTTACTGTTTAATATACGATAAAAATTACTCACTATTACGCGTAGGATGAATCAAAATGAGTGAACAAGTTATCAAGTTGCTTTCTAATATCCGCTCATTGCGGGCATTCGCCCGTGAGCAGTGCACGTTAAGTGAGCTGGAGGATATGCTGGAAAAACTGTCTACCGTGGTAAATGAAAAGCGCGAAGAAATCGCCGCCAAGGAAGCAGAAGAAGCAGAGAAAAAAGCGAAGCTGGAAGCCTACAAGAAAATGTTGGCTGATGATGGTATTGATCTGAATGACTTGCTGGATATTGCGAGCAAAACTACCGTTAAAACAGCGAAGAGCAAGCGTGCCCCACGCCCAGCAAAATATGAGTTCTCTGATGAGAACGGCAATACCAAAACGTGGACAGGTCAAGGCCGTATGCCACTGGCTCTGACCAAGGCAATTGAAGCGGGTGCCAACCTGGATGATTTCCTGATTAAAGTTCAGCTGTAATCGCTAGGTGGTTTTTAGCCGTGAAAGGCCTTTTTATCGGTTAAGACAGATGACTTTTTGCGATCTGTTTTGAAAATAGCCCGGTAATTTGCACAGATATTTACAAACGCCCTGACATTTTTTAATGTACAGGGCGTTTTTATTTTCCGCGGTTGTTTCTCTGGCTGAACGAAACAATGGGGAAAGCCCAGACTGACAACGTGCTGAGGAGATATTCCTGCGCAGGTCAGCATACAGTCTACTGAGGGATCTGATGCAGACTTACGAATTTACGCTTCACTTGATGCCAACGGGTTTACCGACCGATGAAGAATTTGAACTGTTTGATCGCCAGCTAAGCCGAGTCTGTTCAGATGCGTTATTAGTCTCCTATCAAGATCGTTGTTTTCTCAATTTTTTGCGTTTAGCGGAAAATGAATGCGAAGCAGTACTCTCTGCTCTTGAGGATATCCAACAAGCCGGGTTTCATGTGTTGGAAGAAGATGCGCCTGAACAGGTGATAGTGAGCTATCTTCCTTGTCCTGCCTATTAGCACTTTGTAGCGTCTGATTGAGCCTAACGTTAGCTTGTCTCCCCACTGACGGCGCGGCCTTAAGATTGGGTGGGGCTCAGAGGCTAGCGTGAGAGATCTTTGCACAGCCCGATAAGCAAACCGCCGGATTCATTTCGGATGGATCGCCATTAACGGTGATATACGCTCAATGAAATGGCCTGCGAACCGCCTGTTCCGCTGCATTATTCTCCTGGGTTTACCCCATAAGCGCATTCTGCTGGCTGATATTCCACACTTTCTGGCGCTGCAAGCCTCTACGATCAGAACCAAGAAAACCGGCGGATTATCTTCGGATGGATCGTGATTATCTATAGATTGCGTGTCACAAGGTGAGGGGGTGGGTATAAGAATGTGCGTCTGAGCAGTATGTACGTACCGGCTTGTTGGGTAAGGCAAGCGTAGCCATAAACCGTAACATCCGCATCGTGTGCAGTAATCCATTCTTGGTATAGGCTTTAGAAAGTGAATTGGTAGATCTATAGCAAAGCCGTTTCGCTAGATGAGGGCGATTTGCTGGCGCGAACAGAGACTTCAGGCTGCACCAGACGCGTTCTTCAACATGATATTCAAGGAGTGACACCATGGGTTCGGTTAAATTTTTGGGTATTTCAGGCAGTTTGCGTCGTGCATCGTGTAACTCAGGCCTGTTACGCGCGGTGGCTAATGCGCTACCCGCAGAGGTGGAGTTTGAAATTGTGGATCTGCACGATATCCCGTTTTATAACGCGGATGTGACAGAAAAGCCGGCTGCCGTACAGCGGGTGTTGGCTCAAATTGGTGCGGCGGATGCGTTAGTGCTGGCTTGTCCGGAATATAACTATTCGATAGCGCCGGCGTTGAAGAATATCTTGGATTGGGCGTCTCGTGAGCCGGATAACTCCTTACTCGCGGGTAAACCGGTGGCCTTGATGGGGGCGGGCGGAGGGATGGGTACATCACGCGCGCAGTATCATTTGCGTCAGGTGTGCGTGTTCTTGAATCTGTTCCCACTCAATCGCCCAGAAGTGTTTTCTAATGCTTTTACCGACAGCTTTGACGGTGACGGTAATTTGCAAGATCAGCGCATCCAGCAGCTGATCACTGATCAAATGCAAGCGCTGCTGGCGGATGTGAAATTACGCCGCGGCTAAGTCTGCCGGTTCTGGCAAGAAGTTGGAGAGACCAGTCGATTAACTGAGCGTGGCACTTAATGAGTTGTTGTGAGTGCCGCGCTGGTTTTGGTGGTGAATCGGTTGGCTGATTAGTATCGTTCAGCGCTCAGTTTTATGTCTTTAGTTATGGGTTATAGTTATGGCCTATGCTGCGTCATGAAGGTTAATGTCCGTTTGCGGGTTGCCAGAGTGGATCGTCGGCCATGCTTTGATATAAGAAATCGAGAAAGTGACGTAGCAACGGCGACATCTGTTTGCGGGTACTGTAGACCGCATGCACATCCAGCTGTTTGGGTTCCCATGCGGTGAGCAAGGCGGTGAGTTGACCGTTCGCCAGATAAGGCGCAGCACTGACCAGCGGTTGCAAGCTAATCCCACTGCCTAGCACAGCGGCATCCAGCAACAGCGTTGAGATATTGCAACTTAAGTTGCCACTGACGGCAACGCTGCACGGCCCATCAATGCCGCTAAATTCCCACACACTTTTACCAAAGTAGGTGTAAGTCAGGCAATTGTGCTGTGTCAGCGCCGGCGGGGAGAGCGGCGAGCCTTGGCGACGTAAGTAATCGGGGCTAGCACAAACGACCGAGCGACACACGCCGAGCCGACGAGCCACCAAATTAGGATCGAGTTCGGCTGTGATGCGCAGCGCCACATCGATACGCTCTTCCACTAGATTAACGGCTTTATCTTGCAGCAGGATATCGACCGAAACCTCGGGCCATTGCGCTTGATAGGCGCTGACGGCGGGGATCAGAAAATGTTGTGCCAGCGAATAGCTGCAAGTGACGCGCAGTTGCCCACGCGGTGCGGAGTTGGCATGTTGGCTCACTTGCTCTAAGGAGTCCGATAACGCAACCATCTGCCGAGCATAGCGCAAGGCTTCTTCGCCGGCGGTAGTCAAGCTTTGGCGCCGCGTCGTTCGGTGTAGTAGACGCGCGCCCATCCAACGTTCCAACTCGGCCAGATAGCGAGTGACCATCGCGCGTGACATATCCAGTCGTTCAGCGCCGGCGCTTAAACTGCCTTGCTCTACGACGGCAATAAATACCTGCAGTGCGGTTAGCCGATCCATGAGGCTCCATCGTCATGTTGTGGGGGCAATATCGGTACGTGCTAATACCCGTGCAATAATATAAGAGCACCGAAATTAAGTGCCTAATATAAGCAGCCGCACCGCATCTCACCATCGCTGCGAATTGGCGGCCATTGTGGCGATTCGCTCGTGGTTATTCAATGCCTTCGCATCTTGTTGCTTGGTGATCAGTGCCGGTTTGACACCGGTGGTTAGATGGCTCTTTTTAGCTGATGCTTTTTCGTTGATACCGATCGCGCTAAGCTGATCGCCATGGCTATGGCATCAAGCGGCATCAAAGCGTTGATGCTGGCAGTGTTGTTGGGGTCACACATCCTTGGAGGGATTATGTTGTATTGTAATACATTAGTGCTGCGCGCTGTTGCAAGGCGCTCGGTGTTTATGCGAGCGCGTGAATGGCTAACGGCGAGCCTACTGTTGGCAGGGATGGCGGTGATGCCTGTGGCGTACGGGGCGTCAGCCGCTGCATCAACACCTGAGCAAGATTGTGGTAATGCGGCCAATACGCTGGAAATTAATGCTTGCCTGCAAAAGCAGCAGGAGCAAACGGAAGCGCAATTAAATCAGGTTTATCGTGAGGTGCTGGCGCAAATCAGTGCTGAAAGTGCGCAACCCGATAGCCCTGCGCAGATGAAACAGCAGTTTATTGCTGCGCAGCGGGCTTGGATCAGTTTTCGCGAAAAAGATTGTCAGGCGGTGTATACCTTCTGGTCACAAGGCACCATTCGTAATGCAATGTACTTAGGGTGTATGCGTTCACGCGCTGAGCAGCGCATTAAGGAGTTGCAAGAATATACCCAACCCTAGCCAGTAAACGCAGGGTTGCTGCGAATAGGAGGCTGCGAATAGGGATGTGGAGAGTGTCAGAATTATGATGAATACAGGCATGCCGGTTGAGGCATCTATTGCGCAGGTACAGCGCCTGTGTGAAGCCTTGTCAGATATTTTTGTCGATAATGTGGTGGATTACCACGCCATCGCCGCTCAAGCGCGAGCTTTCCCTACGAGACATGTTGAGCAGCTCTTTTTTGAGTGGGTCGCGCCGGTATGCTATGCCAATGCGTTAGCGCCGGTGCCGAGCGTGTGGGCGGGGTTTGAACCGCAGCTGCTGTGGCAGGATATTTGTCATTATCGGCAGTATGTCACGGGTGGTGGCTGGCTACGCCGGCAGCGAGTGGCGCTGCATGTCTTTTTCTTACGTCAGCGCTTTGCTGCTGATTGGCGTCAATTACGGGGCTATTTGCCGTAACGGCAGCGTTAGCTCGCTATTTCCCTGCGAATTTTATTGTCTCCATATCCTTTCACTCTTTTCCCTTTATGTATCGTTGCTCATCTTGCGTGCCGCATTGGCGGCGCGACGCTTTGTGCTGCTGATCCCTGCGTCATGTTCCTCTTCTCTTTAATTTTCTTTCTGGAGTGGTTTTGCGCTGTGGTTTTTGGGCTTGCTTAGTCGAGATAACCTGCCTGATTTCACCGCCAGAAGCCCCATCGCGCCTACGTTTGTTGCACGCTTAAGGCAGACGGCTTGATGTATAGGCGTAAAGACCACGCTGAGGACGATATGCAAAAGTATTAATACCGTTTTTTTTAATTCATAAAAAAGCATGATTGAAGAATAGATAGGGCCGACCATGATTAGCTGTATGGCCTAAAAAGAATCGTCCATTCAACAGCTAATAAAAACGACACCATGTAAGTCCGGTTAGTGCAGGAAAACCTTGTATTTTCTTTCATTCCTTGCGGTGAAAGCGAGCGAGGTTACACCTAGTACTTTTGCATCAGTATATCGTCGTGGGCCATATCAAATGGAATTAAAGCCCATATTAATCATGCAATTAACTCGGCATGATTCGGGTCATTCCTTTCCTGTGCGTAAACCAACGGGGAGTGAATGGGAGTAAATCATTGAAGTGAAAAGGTAATGACGCATGGCCTCACAGTATGATTTTACCGTTACGCTGCATGATCTGGCGTTTATTCTGCAGCAAATCAAGATATCCGAGGCTGCCACCAACAGTGATGGCAGTGTTAATGGCGATGTATTACGCGAGTTAGTCACCAGCCCACTGTTGCCGTATGGCATTCGTACCGTGGATGGGTCGTGGAATAACCTGTTACCGGGGCAAGAGTTGTTTGGCTCAGCCGATCAGACCATGCCGCGGCTCACCGCACTAAACTGGCAAAGCGCCGATGCGATGACCAGCTACACCCAGCTGGGGGGGATGGTGATTGACGCCGATCCGCGCATCATCAGTAACTTGATTTCCGACCAAACCGCATCCAATCCCGCGGCGCTGGATGCGTATAACACGCTGGCAGAGGCGCCCGGTGGCGGTACGATTTCCGGCAATGGCAGTTTGTCTATCCCCAACTTGTCGCCGGATATTGGTTTGTCGCCTGCCTTTAACGGCTGGATGACGCTGTTTGGGCAATTCTTCGACCACGGTTTGGATCTGATCCCCAAAGGCGGTAACGGCATTGTGTTTATTCCCCTACAGCCGGATGATCCTTTGTATGTGGCAGGCTCGAATACCAATTTTATGGTATTAACCCGCGCCGAAGTGGATGCCAACCATGAAACCAAAAACCTAACCACCCCGTTTGTTGACCAAAACCAGACCTACACCTCCCATCCTTCGCATCAAATTTTCCTGCGAGAGTTTACCGTGGTGGATGGCAAACCTGAGCCTACTGGTCATCTGCTGGGTGGTGCCAATGGCGGATTAGCCACATGGGCCGATGTGAAAGCGCAAGCGCAGTTGCTACTCGGCATTACGCTGACCGATCAGGATATTTTTAATGTGCCGTTACTGGCCACTGACCGCTATGGCAACTTACTGTTGAGCGAAAACGGCAAAGTACAGATCGTGACGGTCTCTGGGCTGGTGGAGGCCAACGGTGGCTTGTTACCGGCAGATACGCTGCGTACAGGACATGCGTTTTTAGATGATATTGCCCATAGCGCGGTGCCGAAAGCGGGGCTGGTGGCCGATGCTGATGATGTGATTGGCGGTGTGCAAGCACCCGGCACCTACGATGATGAGTTATTGGCGCGCCATTTTATTACTGGTGATGGCCGGGGTAACGAAAACATTGGCTTAACGGCGGTGCATGCGGTCTTCCACGGCGAGCATAATCGGCTGGTGGAGCAGTACAAAACCACCCTACTGCAAAGTAATGATGTCAATTTGATTAACCAGTGGTTGCTGCCAAATCACCAGATCACGGAGATCCCGGTGGACCCTAGCACCTTGCAATGGAACGGCGAATATCTGTTCCAAGCCGGGCGTTTTGCCACCGAGATGCAATACCAACATCTGGCGTTTGAAGAGTTTGCCCGTACCGTACAACCGGCGGTAGACCCGTTTGTATTCTCGAACAGCGCCGATATTAATCCGGCTATTTTCGCTGAATTTGCCCATGTGGTGTACCGCTTTGGTCACTCGATGCTGACGGAAACGGTCGCTCGTACCGACATGGCGATGCAAAGCGATGATATTGGGCTGATTCAAGCGTTCCTCAATCCGGTAGCGTTCAATCAGCTTAATGGCGCGACCGTGACCGATGAGCAGGCGATCGGGGCGATTGTACGTGGTATGTCACGGCAAGTCGGTAATGAAATTGACGAGTTTATTACCGAGGCGCTGCGCAATAATTTGGTGGGATTACCGCTGGATTTGGGCGCGCTTAACATTGCCCGTGGTCGCGATACGGCCATGCCGACACTGAATCAGGCCCGTGAGCAATTTTTCGAGCTAACCGGTAACAGTCAATTGCGCCCGTACAGCAGTTGGGCTGATTTTGCGTCGTTCTTGAAAAATCCCGCTTCCATCATCAACTTTATCGCCGCTTATGGTCAGCATGATCTGATCCTCAATGCCACCTCGTTGGCAGGTAAGCGCGACGCAGTTAATTTCTTACTGTTTGGGGATGGGGTATCGGCACCGCCTGCTGATGCGGTTGATTTTTTCAACAGCACCGGAGAGTGGGCGAGTCGTGAGTCAGGCCTGAATATGGTCGATTTTTGGATTGGTGGGCTGGCGGAGCGGAAAAATCAGTTTGGCGGTATGTTGGGCTCTACCTTCAACTTTGTGTTTGAAACCCAGATGGAAATGTTGCAAGACGGCGATCGCTTCTATTACCTGAGCCGTACGCAAGGTTTAAACATGCTCAATGAGCTGGAGGCCAACTCCTTTACGGCCTTGGTCATGCGCAACAGCGATCTGGGCCAAGATGGCTCGTCGCACTTGCCGGCGCACCTGTTCCAGACACCGGATCACATTTTTGAGGTCAATCGGGCGCTGCAAACCGAAGCCGATCCCACTTGGGGTAATGCTCTCAAAGATCTGCTGTTCCCTCTGTTGGTGCGCCGCGCGGCCACCACGGATGTTAACGGCGATGGGGCCGCGGATGGCGCTTACCTGAAATATACCGGACAAGGGCATGTGGTGCTGGGCGGCTCGGCGGGTAACGATACTCTGATTGGCGGCGAGGGCATTGACAGCCTGTGGGGGGATGGCGGCGATGATCGCCTCGACGGCGGTGATGAGGCCGACGTGGTACATGGTGGCGATGGCAATGACATCATCACCGATACCGGTACCCCGGTCGGCGGGGCGGATTTCCTGCACGGCGATGCCGGTCATGATGTCATCTTCTCTGGCAACGGTAACGATCTGGTGTTCGGCGGTAGCGGTAGCGACTTTGTGGTGGTAGGCGAAGATGCTCAGGAAGTGTTTGCCGGGCGCGATAATGACTTTGTGCTGGGCGGCTCCGGCGGTGATCTGCTGCTGGGTAACGAAGGTGATGACTGGATGGAGGGCGGTGACGGCTTCGACACCTTAGCCGGTGAAAACTCGGAGTTGTTCTTTAACAGCACCATCATTGGTCACGATGTGTTGAACGGTCAAGGTAACGATACCGATTATGATGCCGAAGCCGGTGATGACATCATGTTCCAAGGTGTCGGCATTCAGCGCAATAACGGTATGGCCGGTTTTGACTGGGCCATTCACAAAGGCGATCCGAATGCCGCGAACTCTGACTTGGGCATTCCGATTTTCGTCAATCAGCCAGACTTTATTCTGCGTGACCGCTTTGACTTGGTCGAGGGATTGTCGGGCTGGAGCCACAACGATGTGCTGACCGGCACTGATCGGCCATTGGGTACCGCACCGGTGCAGGGGGTACCGTTATCCAATAACTTGACCCAAGCCGGCGCCGATCGGATCAGTGGCTTGCAAGCTATTCTCGGCGTGACGCCAGCGGCTAATGCTGATGCGGTACTGTTCAACCCCGATGACGGCAGCGATATCTTGCTCGGCGGTGGCGGCAGCGATCGCATTACCGGTAAAGCGGGCAATGACATCATCGATGGCGATGCTTGGCTGAATGTGCGTATTGCCGTTAGCGGCTTTCCGAGCATTACCAGTGCTGACAGTATGAATGAGCTGAAATCGTTCATGCTGGCCGGTACGCTCAAGCCACATCAGTTGTCTATCGTGCGTGAGATTTTGCATGACGGAGCGAGCGGTGAAACGGATATCGCGGTGTACCGAGATCTCAGCACCAACTATCAATTCACTCGCATGGCAGATGGCAGTGTCCGGGTTGAGCATGCGACACCGGATGCCGCGCTGGGTCTCAATGATGGTACTGACCGCTTGCTCAACATGGAAAAAATGGAATTTGGCAACGGTGAACAGCTCTGGATCACCGCGCAAGCGGCAACCGGTAACCTCACCATTGATAACCCATCTCCGGCAGTAGGTGATGTGCTACGCGTCAATCTGACCAATTTGCAAGATGGTAACGGGATTGCGGCGGCCGCGGTGATTACCTTGACCTGGCAGGCCTTGATTGCCGGTGAATGGCAAAATCAAGGCGTCGGGACGGAATTTACCGTGGTCGATGCCGTACTGGGTGCGCCGCTGCGGGTGGTGGCTAGCTTCACTGACCGGATGGGCGATGCGGAAACCCTGACATCAGGGCAAACCAGCGCCGTTCTGCCTAAAGATCAGGCCACTACCGGTGCGCCACTGATTAATGATCTGACCCCAACCGAAAGCCTGATGCTGACCGCCGTGGTCAGCGGCATTGCCGATGCGGATGGTTTAACCGGCGGGAATTTCAGCTACCAGTGGCAGATGAGTACCGTGAATGGCTTTGTCGATATTCTCGGTGCTACATCGGCAACCTTCACGCCAGGGCAGTCCGTGGTGGGCAGCCAGCTGCAAGTGGTAGTGACGGTGGTGGATGATGAAGGGAATGCTCCGGTGGTGCTGACCTCCGCGCCGACCCAACCGGTGGGCGATCTGCTAGTCGGTAACAACTTAGCCAATACCCTGACCGGTACCGCATGGAGCGATATTCTGCGCGGTGAAGGCAGCAATGATGTACTGAACGGTTTGGCCGGTGACGATTTGCTGGTGGGGGGCGCGGGTAATGACACCCTAAATGGCGGTGATGGCCAAGATACCTTGCAAGGCGATGCCGGTAACGATCGTCTGGATGGTGGACTGGGCGCCGACGCGATGGCGGGCGGCAGCGGTGACGATACCTACCTTGTCGATCACGTTGGCGATCTGGTCACTGAAGCGCTCAATGGCGGCACTGACGTCGTGCAAACCACCCTTGGCAGCTATGTCCTGACCGACAATGTCGAGCAGCTGGTGTTCTCCGGTCTTGGCGATTTCAGTGGGACCGGTAACGGGCTGGCCAACACCCTCACCGGTGGCGCGGGTAACGATGCGTTGTTCGGCTTAGGCGGTAATGATCGGTTGCTTGGCGGAAACGGTAATGACCTGCTGGATGGTGGAGACGGCGTCGATAACCTGCAAGGGGGTAGTGGAAATGACACTCTCGTCGGCGGTGCGGGTGCGGATACCTTACTGGGCGGTGCCGGTGACGACATACTGGTCGGCAGCGCGGGTAACGACCTGATGGATGGTAATGCCGGTAGCGATATCTTCCAGTTTGGCGCTGGATTTGGTCGTGACACCATTGCGGGCTTCGACAGTAATCCCGTGGGGCGTCAGGATTATCTTGATATCAGCCTGCTGGGGATCAATGCCGGTAACTTTGCCAGCAGTGTTGGGATTGCCGCTAACGGTGGTGATGCGCTGATTAACATCGGCAGTAATAGCATCACGCTGGTGGGGGTTAATTCTACCACGATCTCCATTGATGACTTTATTCTGGAGATCCCAGCGCCTCCGGTCATCAATACCAGTGGAACGACCTTGATCTGAGTCTGTCTCTAGCCAACCAGCCCGTTGAGTGTTGCTCAACGGGCTGGATCTCTGACTTTTTGAGGAGAACAGCATGTCGCGACAGCATACACCGACCGAGCTCAAAGAGGCTCTGAAGGGGACCAAGCCCGCTTTTGTTCTGCTGTTGGTGTTCAGCTGTGTGATAAACCTGCTGATGTTGGCGCCGGCTATTTACATGTTGCAAGTCTACGATCGGGTGCTGGTCAGCAAGAACACCACCACCTTGCTGATGCTCACCTTGTTGGTGATCGGGTTGTATATCCTGATTGCCATGATTGAATCGGCCCGTGCCAGTGTGATGATCCGGCTCGGGAATCGCTTAGATGTGAATTTGAATCAGTTGGTGTTCAGTGCGGCCTTCAAACGCAAAATTGCCACCGGTGATAACAATCCGGCGCAAGCGTTGGCCGAGTTGGCGCAAATCCGGCAATTCCTCAGTGGTAACAGCCTGTTTGCCCTGTTGGATATTCCGTGGACGCCTATTTACCTGCTGATTGCATTTATTGTGCATCCGCTGCTCGGTTATTTGACCGCCGGTGGGATCGCAATTCTCTTTACCTTGACGCTTATCTCCGAGCTGGTGACTAAACGGCCTATCCAGCAAGCGCACGCCTTGACCATTAACAATGCGGGCAAACTCAATAAGCAATTACAAAACTCCGACGCGATTGAAGCGATGGGGATGTTGTCGGCGCTGCGTCATCACTGGCTGGAGCAACACAATAAAGTGCTGTTACTGCAAACCCAAGCCGCGGATAAAACGGCCAGCCTTAGCAGTATCAGCCGGTTCGTGCGGATCTTGTTGCAGTCTGTGGCATTAGGCGCCGGGGCATTACTGGTGATTGGCGGCTATATCACGCCGGGCTTAATGATTGCAGCCTCAATCATTTTAGGGCGGGCGTTGAATCCGGTAGAGCAAATTATTGGTAGCTGGAAGCAGTTCATCCAGTTTCGTAGTGCTTGGCAGCAATTGTCCACCTTGTTGCAAGAGTACCCGCAGCCCAAAGAGGTGCTGACGCTGCCGCGCCCGAAAGGCCAAATCAGCGTGGAAGGGTTGTTTGCTGCGCCTCCCGGTCAGCATACGCCATCGCTGCGTAATATCTCGCTCAACTTAGAGCCGGGTGAGGTGTTGGGGATTATTGGGCCATCGGCCTCGGGGAAAACATCGCTGGCCAAATTGTTGGTGGGAGTCTGGACTCCGCTGTCGGGCAAAGTACGTATCGATGGCGCGGATATTTGTCAGTGGGACAAAGCGCTGCTCGGGCCCTCTATCGGCTACTTGCCACAAGATGTGGAGCTGTTTGATGGCTCGATCGCGCAGAACATTGCCCGTTTTGGCCACACTGATAGCGAATTGGTGGTGGCTGCGGCGCAATTGGCGGGGGTGCATGAGATGATTTTGCGCATGCCGCACGGCTACGACACCTTACTCGGGGCTGGTGGCCACCAGCTTTCGGGCGGCCAGCGTCAGCGAATTGGCTTGGCGCGTGCGGTGTATAACAACCCCGCTTTTATTGTGCTCGATGAGCCGAATGCCAATTTGGATGACGCAGGGGAGTTTGCGCTGATCAACGCCATCAAGACCTTGCGTTCACAAGGGCAAACCACGGTGATTATCTCGCATCGTCCGACGCTGTTGGGGGTAGTCGATAAAGTGCTGTTACTGCGCGAAGGCGCGGTGCAGGAGTTTGGTCCGCGCGATCAGGTGTTCGCTAATTTGCGGCAGGCCAATATTCTCAAGCCGGTCGCCAGCGCGAGCGCCGGCAATGAACAGCAGCGGGAGGCCTGAACATGAAAAAGACCCATCCGAAAACGACTGGCCCAGTGGATACCAATATTTGGGCGCCGCTGTGGCGTGGCATTATCGTGATAGTGCTCGGTGTTGGGGGCTTTGTGCTGTGGTCGGCGCTGGCGCCGTTGGATGCGGGCGTTGTGGCCGATGGCACGGTGACGGTTTCCAGTAATCGCAAAACCATTCAGCATTTAAGTGGCGGTCGCGTTACCGATATTTTCATCGGTGAGGGGGAGGCGGTTAAAAAAGATCAGGTCTTATTGCGCTTAGATAAAACCCAGCTCGACATGCGTTACAGCGCCTTGGTGGCGCAATATGTGCTGGCGAAAAGCATTGAGGATCGGCTATTAGCCGAGCGTGATGGGTTAGCGCAGATCCCATTCAGTGATGCGCTAACGCAGCAATACTCCGGTTATAAGCGGCTAGCGGAAATTCGCCGTTTGCAGGCCAAATTGTTCGATACGCGGCGCCAAACCGTGCAGGGTGAGCTGTCGATGATCCAAGAAACGCTCGATGGTTTGCAAGGGCAAATTGATAACCTCAATAAAATCAAAGGGTATCGTGAGCATCAATTCAGTTTGATCAATAAAGAACTGGGCGCGGTGCGCGCGTTGAGTGAGAAGAAATACTACCCGAAAGCGCAGTTGCTGGTGTTAGAGCGCGAGGCGGCGGAAATCTCGGGCAGTGTGTCTGAAGATATTTTAAATATCGCCAAGCTCAAATCCCAACATAATGAGCTGAAAATTAAGGCCTATCAGGTACATCATGAATATATTCGTGAAGTAGAATCGGAGCTGACCTTAAAACAAAAAGAGATTGCGATGCTCGAGGATGAATTGGTGTCTACCAAACATGAGTTGGACAACACCGAGATCCGCTCACCCACCGATGGTATTGTGCTGGATGTGAAAGTCAGCACCGTGGGCGGGGTGATCCAGCCCGGGGAGCATTTGATGGATATCGTGGCCGCCGATCAGCCGCTGCAAATCGATGCTAAAGTGCCGGTGCATGCCATCGATAAATTGGTCCCGGGTTTGACCGTCGATGTACTGTTTCCTGCGCTCAACCATGCCTTGCTGCCGTCTATTCCGGCGCAGGTGTTGACGGTGTCGGCTGACCGCTTGACGGATGAACTGACCCAACAACCGTATTACTTGGCGGAAGTGCAAATCTCGCCAGAAGGTCAACATTTGCTGGGCGATTACAAAATCAAAGCCGGTATGCCGGCCAGTGTGACCATTAAAACCGGTGAACGTACCTTGATGAGTTATCTCTTTAAGCCGATGCTAGCGCGTTTGGAGTTGGCGTTTAAAGAGTATTGATGACGCGTGTTTGTATACTCATTGGCGGTATTTTTTCAGGCGCTGAAGGTCGGTTGACCGGCTTTCGGCGCATTCTGCGTTTTGGGCGTTATCTTTTGCTCGATCCCTCCCATTAAAAAATAACGCAACGGCTCACTGGTGGCGATTTATCGCATTCATTGAGCTGTTGTGTTACTTTTTTCGCGGGCCGGAACGCTAGACTGAGCTTCGTTAACTGATAACGGAGAATCATCATGAAAGCAGTTTCCTTACTCACATTAATGGCCGCGGTCTCTTTTGGCGCTTCTGCCATGACCTTGAACAGTAGCGATATTCAAGAAGGCTCTCGGATGGCAGAGACCTTTGCCTTCAACGGGATGGGTTGTAACGGTGAAAACCAATCACCACAGCTGACTTGGCGTGATGCGCCTGCCGGTACGCGCAGTTTTGCGATCACTGCGCACGATCCGGATGCACCAACCGGCAGCGGCTGGTGGCACTGGGTGGCGGTAGATATTCCGGCGACGCTGCATGCGTTAGCGCGCGGCGCTTCTGGGCACATTAAAGGCGCGCGGGAAATGCGTAACGATTATGGCTTTGTCGGTTACGGTGGCGCGTGCCCACCAAAAGGCGAGGGCATGCACCGCTATGAGTTTACGGTTTGGGCGTTGCCAACGGAAAAATTGGAATTGCCGGAAAACGCGTCCAATGCGTTGGTGGGCTTTATGCTGAACAGCTCGGCGTTAGGTAAAGCCACCCTGACTGCCACTTATGTAAATGAATAATTGATTGGGCACCTTCTTGTGTGCCGCGGAGTGATGATGATGCGCCGGACACTGATCCAAGCCTCGGAATTCAAAGGGGTACGTAAACAACCTTTGCATAATGTGCTGATTGGGACACCGGCGATCATCTGGGTGACGCAGGGGGAAAAGCAGTTGTGGTGGCATGACCAAACCTTGAGTTTTGCCGCTGATCATTGGCTGCTGATCCCCGCCAGTCAGTATTTGACCTTCGTCAACATGCCGCAGGCGGGACAGTTTTATTCGCGGATGCTGACCTTACATGCGGCGCCGCCCGCGGAGTGGTTGACGGACGCACCCTCGGCGCTCGATGCGCCGCGGGTGGCCGTGACGCCGCAGTTAGCCTATTGCTTTGATTTGCTCTGGCAGATGCCCAAGCAAAATCTGGCTCCGGCCACACAAGCTTGTCTGCTACAGGCGCTGTATGCCGAATTACATGCGGCGGGCGCATTGTCGCAATTGTTTCCAACGCGTGTCGATTCAGTACGCGAGCGCTTGGTGACCTATCTGGGAGTGAATCCGGGGGATGAGCACCGGATTGAAACGGTGGCCGCGCATTTTGCCATGAGCCGCGCGACCTTGATCCGCCGCTTGGCCGCCGAAGGCACGACCTTCCGTCAAGTGCTGACGGAGGTGCGTATGGGCTATGCGTTGGGTTTGCTGCAGCAGGCGCATAGCCAAACCGAGGTAGCGGTGGCGTGCGGTTATCAGTCGGCGGCGCGTTTTTCCTCGCGTTTTCGCCAGCAATTTGGTTTAACGCCACGCCAATATGTGCAGACGCTCAACTGAGGCTGCCGAGTGGTGGTTTACTCGGAGCGTAACGTCGGCAACTTGGGTGATAAAACGACAGTAAGTAGTATATCCTTATACTTTAGCGGTGTTTGTCTGCTAACGCAGTGCTTATACTCGAAGCAAACTACGCTAATAATCTGGGATGGTTATGTCTTCAACCCCATCGAACGCTTCATCGACAACCCAGCCGAGTAAAACCGCGGCTTACTCCATTCTGGTTTTGATCATCGCAACGCTGGCCGCTGGTATGCCGTATCAGGTGGATATTAAGATCCTGTTGCTGCTGGCGTTAACCGTCACGGTGCTGATTGCGATGCTCGATGGTTGGCGCTTTACGCTGATCATGGACAAAATGCGCAGCGGGATCGTGCGCGCATTTCCCGCGCTGTGTATTTTTATTCTGATTGGTGCATTGATCGGCAGTTGGATCCAAGGCGGGATCATCCAAACCCTGATTTTCTATGGCTTACAGATTTTAAGCCCAGCCTTCTTTTTACCGGCCGGTTTGCTGGTTTGTAGCGTAGTCTCGCTGGCGACCGGCACCTCATGGGGCACTGCCGGTACCATGGGGGTGGCGTTTATGGCGATGGGACAAGTGCTGGGGATCCCCGCGCCCATCACCGCAGGCATGGTCGTTTCTGGCGCGTTTTTTGGCGACAAACTCTCTCCGCTTTCGGATACCACCAATCTGGCCGCTGCCGCCACCGGTGCCGATTTATTTGCGCATATTCGTTCGATGTTACTCACCACGGTGCCTTCTTATTTGCTGAGTTTGGTCGCGTTTTATGCGGTCGGGCGGCATTACCATCTGGCGCAGAGCGCCAGCAGTACGCAGGTCAGCGAATTGTTGCAGGCGCTGCAACAGCATTTTGTGATTAGCCCATGGTTGTTGCTGCCGATTGTGGCGGTGTTGCTGATGAGTGTGTTGCGGGTGCCAGCCTTGATTGCGCTGATGGGCGGCGCCTTACTGGGCGTACTGTGCAGTGTGGTGGGGCAAGGTGACGCGGTGGCCAGTGCGCTCAACGCCATGAATAGTGGCTATGTCAGCCACAGTGGTTTGGCAACGCTGGATACGCTGCTCAATCGCGGTGGCATTATCAATATGATGGGCACCTTTGCGCTGTCATTTATGGCGCTGTGTTTGGGCGCACTATTGGATGAGTTGGGCTATTTGCGGGTGGCCATGCAGGGATTATTGCAGCAGGTGAAACGGCTGGGCTCGCTGGTGGCGTTGGTGATTGGCGCGTGCTTTGTCACCAATGGCTTGATGGGCGAGGTGTATCTGTCGATTATCGTGAACGGTAATCTTTTTCGCCAAGAGTTTGCCCAGCGCGGTTTGCAGCCGGCCATGCTTAGTCGCACCTTGGAAGAAGGGGCGACTTTAACTGGGCCGTTGATCCCGTGGACCACCGCTGGCGCCTTCATGGGCGGAGTGTTGGGGGTGTCGGCATTCGATTATGCGCCGTATACCTTTTTGAATCTGATTAATCCGTTGTTGGCGATTGTATTTGCCTTTGGCGGGTTAGCGGTGCTGCACGCTCCCGCTAAGCCGATACCCTCTGAGCCAACAAAATCGAAGCTGCATTCCGCCGAGTAAGCGTTTTTATCTATGGCGGTCTATGGCGGTTCATAAAAAGCCGGTCAGAGACTCTGACCGGCTTTTTTGTTGGCTAAGAGCGGTATCGGTTGTTGCACAGCGAACAGACTGACTAGTAGTGCGAGCGCGACGACTAACATGCCGTATTCCGCATGCGCGATGTGGGTAGCACAAGCGCCGAGCATAAGGGCGCTTAATCCCCAACAGGCCGCGCGGCGAGTGATGGCAAGCAGCAAACCTAACGCGCCCGCCACTTCGAGTACGCCAATCACATACATCAATTCGTGCGGATAACCCCAGCGGTTAAAGGCCGCAATTTCAAAGGGCAAGCCAAGCAGTTTTGCGGCGCCCGAGGCGAAAAATACGGCCAGTAATAGATAGAGTAAACTTCGCTGTCGTGTCATAAACGGGGCCTCTTATGGCGTTAACCATTTGCTTATCACGGGTTAACAACAGGTGGTGCGGAGTCTGCGTATTGGCGAGAGCGAAGACTCCGCGCCTTATGCTTATTGTGGGTTTAGCGCAGCTGCACACGTGTGCTGAGTGCGGCGGTGTAATGTGATGGTTTGTATCGCCACGCCCAAGAACACCAAGTCTTTAAAGATGAAAAACTCGGTGGTGAGAACACCATCGACCACTTTCCATGCCCCCGGTAAGGTGAATAAAAAGCTGAGAGTCACTAAAAACGTGATGGTTGCTGCCCAACCGCTCCAGTAACCAATCACCGGTTTCCATAACCCCACCACTAGGCCAACGGCGGTTAGGATCTCCAGCGTACCTATCAGGTTGGATACGGCTTGTTCAGAGGCAAAGTGATACATCCAGCTCATTAGCGGGTGGCTGGCGACCAGCGGTTTAATGGCCTGCGCTTCGGTTGGGGTGAACTTAAAAATACCGATCCACACCAAGGTGAGTACGACCCCCAGTAGCGCGAGTAGATAACCTTTATTGTATTGCGATAATTTATTGCAGTGTGACATTGCGCCTCCTCAATGGGTCATGAGCCCTGAGTGATTAATCCGTTATGTCAGAAATACTGACGTTACCTGGGCTTACCTTTTCAGAGCTTGAGTCTGCTTGAGTTGCGAAGCGGGTTTGTTACCATGCGTCTTTTAAAATATACCGGTCGTCTCAAAATGGATTTATTGTCACGCCTGCTGAGTCAGTCAGCGCCACAAACGCACCTGTTTTTTGCCGGTAACTTATGCGAGCGTTCGGAAAGCCGCGATTACCCTGATGGTGGGCACTTGCACTTGCTGCGTCGCGGTGAGCTGATGTTGTCGGATGAGACCGGTGGGCGTTGGCAGCTGACAACGCCGACGCTGGTTATGTTTCCCAAAGGTCGTGCCCATCGCCTTGAGCCGCAGCAATTAGCGGGATGCGATCTGGTGTGCGCCAGTTTCTCATTAGGGCCAAATACGGACTCCCCCTTACAGCAAGCGTTGCCGGAGGTGCTGGTGTTACCGCTCAGTGAGGTCGCCTTACTGGAGCCGGTGCTCGCGATGCTGTTTGATGAGGCCTTTGCGGCGCGCTATGGGCAAACATCAATGCTGTCGCGACTGCTCGAGATGCTGATCATCTTATTGCTGCGCTATATCGTGGCGCAGGGTTTGTGTCAGCACGGGATGCTGGCGGCGTTGTCGGATAGCAAACTGGCCAAAGCCATGTTGCTCATGCATGAGCGTAAAGACGAGCCGTGGACGGTTGCCTCGTTAGCGCAAGGGGCGGGGATGTCACGGGCGCGCTTTGCCGAGCATTTTCAGCGTCTTATCGGCCAATCCCCTTTGGCGTATTTAACCCAACTGCGTATGACGCAGGCCTGTCAGCAGCTGCTGCAAGGCCAGTCGGTGTTAGCGGTGGCGCTGAGTAACGGCTATAGCAGTCAGACGGCGTTTTCGCGCGCGTTTGTGCGCGCGATAGGAATGAGTCCGGCACGCTGGTTGAAAGCGCAGCAGGCGAAAACCGCGCATGATGCGCGTTTGCCGTTTAGCCATAACGGCAACGCTGACGAACAATAAAAAAATCCGAAACTCCTAACGAGTTTCGGATTGGTATTAGCACTGGCTTTTACGCCATTTTCTGTTGCATTACGAGGCTTGGGTTGAAACCTGAGTGGTTGGCTGCGCTTCTTTGGCTCGCGCTTCCTCTGTCAGTGAGGCTTCGTATTTGTTGTATTTCCACCAAGCAAAGCCCAAGAAAATCACAATCCCGCCTACGTTGTAGAAGATGATGGTCATGATGTCCGCGCCGGTTGGGAAGGTCGACGCCAAGAAGCCCACCGCAAAAATCATCATCAATACTGAAACTACTACAATACCGGTGGTACGTGAGCCCATTTTGAAGTCACGTGGCAGGTGATCCAGTTTCAAGCGCAGGTTCAGGTACGCCAGCATGATGAACAGTGGCGGCAGCATGGAGGCCGCAGCGGTCATGTTGATCACGGTGTTCATCAGGTCTTGTGCGGTGTTTGAGCCCATGGTTGGGATCAGCATCAGTGGCAGCACAATCAGGTATTGGATCCACGCTGCGCGTGCCGGTACGCCATTTTCGTTCAGCTCAACGGTCTTCTTACCAAAAATGCCTTCAGGGATTTCAGAGAAGAAGATTTTCACTGGGGTCGCAGTCCACATCAGCAGTGAGCCGAACATGGCGGTGAAGGATACCAGACCGACAAAACGGTTCATCAATACCGCAGGCAGACCAAAGTAAGACGCCAGACCTTCGAACACTTGCACAGAGCCGCCAGTGTATTTCAGGGTATCACTTGGCACAAACACGTTGATCAGCAAAGAGGCGATGGAGTACAGCGCGCCGATGAAGATCCCGGCAATGATGATCACTTTCACGAAAGACTTGGAGCCGCCTTTCACGTCATTTACATATACCGCAACCGATTCCGCACCACCCGCAGCCATAAAGATCCAAGTGGTAATACCCAAAAACGCCCAGCTGAAATCCGGGATCATGGCATCAACGGTAATCGGGTCAGCCGGCTGTACGCCACCGATTAACGCCGCGCCCGCTAACAGAATGTAGGACATCGTCAGCAGCAGCATCAGGGAGGAGGTCACCGAGGTGATAGGGCCCAGCATCTTAGCACCATTGGTCGACACATAGGTGGCAAAGGCGAACAAAATCATGCTCAGACCGGTGGTCGCCAGCGGAGTGAGGATGTATTCGTAGCCCAAAAACGCATACGAGGCGTAGGCGATCACGCGCGGTAACAGTGAGGTGAAGAAGAACAGGTTAACGAACCAGTAGGTGTAGGCTGAAATGAAGGCCCAACGACCGCCGAGCGAACTTTTCACCCACGCGTATACACCGGCTTCGGAGTTTTTATTCAATGACACAAATTCCGCGATGATCAAGCAAAACGGAATAAAGTAAAAAATGGTGGCCAGAAAGAACATCGGCGCGGAAGCCAGACCGATTTCGATGTTGTTGTTGATGACATTGTTAAAGCTGAAGACCGCCGCAAAGGTGAGCGACAGTAACCCGAACTTACCTATCGTATTCCGTTTGGTATCAGACATCATCCATCTCCAGGATTGTGTTTTATTGTGGGCCGAAAGGGCAGGTGGCAGGGTAGGGACAGTCCTGCACCTTTCGGCTTTTTTGTTTCGGTGTTAGCAGTGACAAAGCATCGGGTTGTTACTTATTCAGGAAGTAACCGTCTTCAATGGTGACTTTCAGCACCACTTTGCGCACCTGTTCGCCGCTTACGCAGCGATAAGCACAGCTGTTGTCATAGATGGCGACTTGCCCTTCGCGCAGCTCGCGGGTTTCGCCTTGGCCGTGCAGAAATTCACGATCAGTCTCGTCGCGGTAGGCTTCCAGCACGGTCAGATTAGCTTTAGGTGCAAACTCCACCTGCTCACGACCGGCTAAGTAGTAGTGCACATCGAAGTAGCGGCGATTGCCTTCAAAGCGCTGCGCTGGGATGACACCGTCTTGCACCATGTACACCAGCGAGTCACCGATGGAGTGCATCACGCCATCTTGAATGTTGCCGATGTTATTGATGGCTTCTACGCAGCGGTTCCATTTGCGGCCGTTGCGGTAGACTTGCTGGAACTGTTCCAAACTCTCTAACACGATCATGAATTACGCCTCATTCTCGGATGGGGTGGACTCGGATGGAGTGGCGAAGAAATCGGTAGCAAACTGATGTTTGGCCAGCGCCGTGGCGCTGCAATCACCGGCTTGTAACGGCATCAGGGTCAGGCCGTAGGCAAAGCGGTCCATGTACACGCGATAAGAGTCGAGCACTTCGCTGCCCCACGAGTTAGAGCCCAAGCCCATCACTTGATGGTCCAGATTCAGGGTGATGTAGCCGCTCTTTTCCAGCTCGTTGGTGTGCTGGGCCTGATGCAGGTTCTGGTTGGTGTAGAACCACGCGCTGAAGTTGATTTCTTGCTGCGGTTTAACCAGCAAACCACTGCCATGGCGGTCAGTGAGCGCTGCCCAACGGGTGTTCTGACGGTTGCCGTTGTTTTGCGGGAACGGGTAGTTCTCGAACATGTCAGCCACGGTGGTGTGGTACACATCAATCAGGTTGGCTTGGCAGCTGTCTTGATAGTTCTCTTCTGGGCCGCGGCCATAGTAGGTCACTTGGTCAAAGTCCGCGTGAATGCCTAAATCCAAACCAATCACTGGGATGACATGTGGGTAATCGCCATAACTCTCGCCGCTCAACGCCACATTCAGTTGGCCTTGGGCATTGATCTGGTAGCGATAGGTGCAGCGCATGCCAAAATCAAACACCGGTGGTGCGATGATGCTGGTGGTGGTGATATTGATGACCTCACCACACTCGCTCACGTCCATCTGGCGGAAGTGCTCTTGCATGATAGGCAAGTGCGCAGGCTCCCACAGACCTTGATGCTCTTGCTTGTGGTTATCGATCATCGGTTTGAAGAAATTCAGCTTAGGTGCTGACTGAATCAGCTCTTTACCGTTTACTAGCCACGAGGTCAGCTTGCCGTTGACCTTGGAAAAACGCAGGCAGAAGTTATGACCGCTGATGGTGTGCGACAGGCGATCTTCGCTGCGCTGCAAGGCGATCGCGTTGTGGTTGGTGTACAGCGGCGCACAAGCGGTATTGGCCTTGAGGTTAAATTGATAGACCGCGATGTCGTGATTGGCGGCGCAGTATGGCGTGCGAGAATCTTTACGTACCGTGAAGTTGATAAAGGTTTCCCGCTCATCCAACGCCGGCAGCGTCAGTTGCATTTCGCGTTCGGAGTCTGCTGGCAGGCCGAGCACTTTGAACTGCTGGGTGGCGAGCGTTTCCCCTTCAGCGCGCACTTCGGCGGTGATGGTGTAGTCATCCAGCGTGGAGAACCAGAACTTGTTGCTCACCACAAACTGGCCATTGCTGGCATCTAATGCGCGGATTTTCACCGGCGCAATCACTTGCTTGTATTCTTTCAGGCCTGGGCTTGGAGTTTGATCGGGGTAGATCAGGCCATCCATACAGAAGTTGTAGTTATTCGGGTAATCACCGAAGTCGCCACCGTATTTGTAGAAGGCGTTACCTTGTTCATCGCGGGCGAAGATGCCGTGATCGCACCATTCCCACACATAGTGACCTTGGATGTGTTTGTGGCGATAGAACACATTTTGGTATTCGGTTAAGCCGCCGGGGCCATTACCCATCGCGTGGGCGTATTCGCAGATAATGCGAGGCTTAGCGTGTGGATGCTCGCCGAAGTGATTCATCAACTGGGCGCGCGAATACATGGTGGAGATCACATCCACCACTTCGGCGTCACGATCTTCTTCGTAGTGCACCAAACGGGTGTCATCCAACGCTTTGGTGGCGTGGTACATGGCGCGGATATTACAGCCATAACCGGACTCGTTACCCAGTGACCACATGATGATGGAAGGATGGTTTTTCTGCGCATGCACATGACGCACAGCGCGATCAACGAACACCGCTTCCCACTCTGGATCATCGGTGATGCGGCTCAGATCGCCGACGTTGGCAAAGCCGTGAGTTTCGACATCGGTTTCGGCCATCACAAACAGACCGTAGATATCGCACAGCTCGTAAAAACGCGGATCGTTCGGGTAGTGCGCGGTGCGTACCGAGTTGATATTGTGCTGCTTCATCAGGATCAGGTCTTTTTCGACGCGATCCATGCCCACGGCGCGACCTTTGAGGTGATCGTTATCGTGGCGGTTCACCCCGTGCAACATCACGTAGTGATTGTTGATGTAGAACAGGCCATCGCGCACCTTGATATCACGAAAGCCCACACGCTGCGGGATTACTTCCACTGTCTGGCCATGCGCATCGCGCAGCGTCAGCATCAGGCGATACAAGTGCGGATTTTCCGCGCTCCACGCTATTGGATTGAATACATCGATAGCAAACGTGGTACGGGCGCGCTGGTTGATATTCAGGTTATCGCAGCAGCCTTCGGCGATAATTTGTGCGCCATCATACAGGGCATAACCCAGGCTATAGCCTTGCGCGACGGTGGTTTGCAGGTTTTCCAGCTCAACATGGCAGGAGAGGGTGGCGCTCTGGTAATCAGCCGCAAAGTCGGTGCGCACGGTAAAATCTTGCACATGCACCGGCTCTTTACCCACCAGATACACGTCACGGAAAATGCCAGCGGTCCACCACATGTCTTGGTCTTCGATGTAGGTGGAATCCGCCCATTGCATTACGCGAACTGACAACAGGTTTTCACCTTGCTGCACCAGCGCGGAGATATCAAATTCGGCGGTCAGGCGGCTGCCTTTGCTAAAGCCAGCATACTGGCCGTTGATGTAGATTTCGAAATAGGTTTCGACGCCGTCGAATTTCAAGATGGTTTGTTGGTTGTGCCAGCCTTCGCCCAGCGTGAAGGTGCGCTGGTAAGCGCCGGTTGGGTTGTCGGTAGGGACAAACGGCACATCAATTGGGAACGGGAACCCTTCGTCGGTGTATTGCAGGTCGCCGTGGCCTTCCATCTGCCACATGTTTGGCACGGTGATGTGGCCCCAATCGCGCATTGGCGCGGAGTAAAACTCATCCGGCACCAGCAGTGGATTGCTGAAATAGTGAAAAGACCATTGGCCGCTCAGCAGCATAAAGCGATGGCTGAGTTCGCGCTGGAACGTCTGCGCTTTTTCAGGGCAGTCATAGCCAAAGAAGTAGGCCCGCGGAGCCATCCGGTTCTCATGCAGACGGTGGATGTTTTCCCAATTGTTCACGTTTTATTCTCCTCTCGGCATGGCCATTTAGCGTTGCTAAAGATGGCCACTCACCGATGTCATTCGTAAAAGCGGGTACGGATTCTGGAAAATATATTAGTAAAAATTTACTAAATTAAATTGGTAAAAGTTGTTTTACTTAAACGCGATCACGAAAACGGTGAGATTTTGAACATGGGCTGTGATCGGGATAAAAATTATCCACGTATTGAAGGGGCAAAAACGGCAAGGAAGAGGGGGCTAGAAGATAAGATTGAGAACAAGTGTTCAGCGCGGGAAGTGGCGATGCTTGCTGTGATATCTGCGCTGCTCGCGCGAAGGCGCGCAGCGCAATTGACATGTGGTTTTTGAACGTCGTTTATGTTCGACAGTGGCGCCGTTAGCGTGTGGTGCCGCGTAACTTCAGCTTGGTTGGAACATACACTTGCAGTGGCAGTGCGCGGCCATCGCGCGCTTTTTCCACCAACATGTTGACCCCTTGTATCCCCATCATTTCGGAGTGGATACGCACCGTGGAAAGCGGCGGATAGGTAAAGCGGGCGGTTGGAATATCATTCACGCTAATCAGCGAGATATCATGCGGGATCTGCAAACCGTGCTCCAGCAACGCGCGAAGTACGCCGATCGCGATAGAGTCAGAGGCAATAAACAAGGCTTGTGGCCGCTGAGAATGACTCAGCATCTCACGGGCTAGGTGGTAGCCGGAGGCACTGGAAAAGTCACCGCGATAGATATCGCTGTCACGCACCACGCCTTTTAGCTGACCGTATTCGGCAAAGGCCATTTCGCGAATATCGGCACGGCCGGGGGCATCTTGTCCGCCGATAAAGCCAATGCGGTCAATTCCCTGACTGATATAAAAATCAATCACTTCCTTGCTAATTTTGGCCAAATCAATGTCGACCGAATCATAGCTAGACTTATCATCGTGAAAATCCAAACAGCAGATATTGTCAGTTAACTGTGCTGCTTGCTGGATGACCGCGTGGCTGGTTTTACCCACCAGCAAGATCCCCGTAACTTTCTTTAGCTCTGGATCTATCCCACTTTCGTAGCTGTTGGTCAGCTGCAAACCCAGTTTTTCGCATTGGGTTTCAATGCCATGGCGAATCGACAGGTAGTAGGGGTCATTGATTTCGGCATCTTGGCGGTAGTTATACAGCGCCAGAATGTGGTGCTCGGGGATCGCCGCCACATGGGCTTTTTTGGCGCTGCTGGTTTTGTACTCCAGCTTTTCGGCAATCTCCAAAATGCGGTGTTTGGTCTCTTCCTTAACGCTTAAGGAAGGGTCGTCATTGAGTACGCGCGAGACGGTTGCCAGCGATACGCCTGCTTCCGTTGCAATATCTTTTAACGTGGCCATGTTGTTATCTCTGTCGCTATCTCGTGTTTGCCATTTGGCGGCGTAGCTTGGCTGAGTGCTTTAGCGTGGTGGCGCAGCACTGCATGTAAAACAGCGCGTAAAAAAGCACGTAAACAGCTCGCAAAGGCAGTCGTTAACGGCATTGTAAATTATGCCGCAAAATATGCATTCATTTTTAGTAAAACAGACAATTTATATCCGACTCGGTTTTTCACGTGTCATGGATCACACTAGCATGGCATTTACTGAATTAAATAATGTTTTAGTAAAATTTTACCTTTGCCGTTTTGATCACGGAACCCGAATAGAGGGGTTGTTAATCTGGTCATCAATCACATGGACCAGACTGAGGATCGCGAGGGTAAGCAAAACGCTGGCTATCGAGGTATCCACAGTGCTCTGCCACCCGCCCAATGACGCTATTCGCGCGGGTAGGGCGGCATGACAGGAGAAAACCTATGCAAGTTACCTCTGCGGCGTTTGTCGCTGGGTTGGATCCGGCTAACGATCCACATCGCCGTTATAACCCACTGACCGGCCAGTGGGTCTTGGTTTCCCCGCATCGCGCGCAGCGCCCGTGGAGCGGACAAGACGAAGCCCCTGCCGAGCAGGCGCTACCAAGTTATGAACCCAAGTGCTTCTTGTGCCCGACCAATACGCGGATTTCTGGCGATGTGAACCCTGATTACGTGGGCACCTATGTATTCAGTAATGATTTTGCGGCGCTGAAAACCGATACGCCGCAGATTAGCGCGCAAGATAACCCGCTGTTTCAAACCCAAGGGGTGCGCGGACTGAGCCGAGTGATCTGCTTTTCCCCCGATCACAGTAAAACGCTGCCGGAATTATCCTTGCCGCAGATTGAAGGCGTGATTGAGACATGGAATGCCCAAATTGAAGAGCTGGGGAAAACCTATCTGTGGGTGCAGGCGTTTGAGAATAAAGGCGAAACCATGGGCTGCTCGCAGCCTCATCCGCATGGTCAAATCTGGGCTAACAGTTTTCTGCCCAATGAAATTGCACGTAAGGATCAGCATCTAGAGGCGTATTACCAGCAATATGGCCGCAATTTATTGCTCGATTATGTGGCCGCCGAGCTGTGTGATGGGGCGCGGATTGTTACGGAAACCGAGCATTGGGTGGCGTTAGTGCCGTACTGGGCGGCGTGGCCATTTGAGACCATGCTGCTACCGAAAGCGGCGGCGCGCCGCATGAGTGATTTAAGCGCGGCGCAGCGTAGCGATTTAGCGTTGGCATTGAAAAAGCTAACCAGCCGCTACGATAACTTATTCCACTGTGCATTCCCGTACTCCATGGGTTGGCATTACGCGCCGTTTTTTACCGATGGCCGTGACACCGCGCATTGGCAGTTGCATGCATTGTTCTACCCGCCACTGCTGCGTAGCGCATCGGTGCGCAAATTTATGGTCGGCTATGAAATGCTGGCGGAAACGCAGCGCGATATTACCCCAGAGCAAGCCGCTCAGCGTTTACGCGATGTCAGTGATATTCACTATAAAGACAGCGCGCAAGGATGATGATGTGCGGATAACACACGGGTGTTGTTCGCCAACAACTGAAAAATAGGAAGAAACCACTGATGTCAGAATTAACGCAGAAAGTCACCGCCGCGTTTACCGAGATCTTAGGCTACGCGCCGACCCATGTAATCCAAGCGCCAGGGCGAGTAAACCTCATCGGCGAACATACCGATTATAACGATGGTTTCGTGCTGCCGTGTGCCATTAATTATCAGACGGTGGTTGCCGCCGCGCTCCGTGATGACAATCTGGTGCGCGTAATTGCGGTGGATTATGACAACGCTCAGGATGAGTTTGATGCTACCTGTGCGCCGGCGTTTTTGCCGGAGAAAATGTGGGCCAACTATATTCGTGGTGTGGTGACGTGTTTGCGTGAGCGTGGCTATCAGTTTGGTGGCGTGGATTTGGCAGTCAGCGGTAATGTGCCGCAAGGCGCGGGACTGAGCTCATCAGCGGCGTTGGAAGTGGTGATCGGACAGACGTTTAAAGTGCTGTACGGTTTGGAAATAAGCCAAGCTGAAATCGCCTTGAACGGTCAGCAGGCGGAAAACCAGTTTGTCGGTTGTAACTGCGGCATCATGGATCAAATGATCTCGGCTGAAGGGCAAGCTGGCCACGCGCTGCTGTTGGATTGCCGGACACTGGAAACCGACGCGGTAGCGATGCCGTCGACCCTGCGGGTGATGATAATCAACTCAAACAAAAAGCGTGGGCTGGTGGATAGCGAATACAACACGCGCCGTCGCCAGTGTGAACAGGCAGCGGAAATTTTCGGCGTACCGGCCTTGCGCGACGTGACCTTAGCGCAATTTACCGCGCGTGAGCATGAATTAGATCCAGTGGTAGCACGCCGAGCACGCCATGTGATCACCGAAAATCAGCGCACCTTAGATGCCGCCGCGGCGTTACGTCGGGGTGATGTGGGCGCGATGGCCGAATTGATGGCACAGTCGCATGCCTCAATGCGCGATGATTTTGCTATCACCGTGCCGGAAATCGATCTGCTGGTTGAGATGATCAAAGACGTAATCGGCGAGCAAGGCGGAGTGCGTATGACCGGTGGCGGTTTCGGTGGTTGTGTGGTCGCACTGGTTCCTCCGACGTTGGTGGAGGCAGTAACCCGTCGCGTAGAGGAGCGTTACAGCCCCGCGACCGGTCTGCAAGCGGATATTTATGTCTGTGAGGCCTGCGATGGGGCCGGTGTTATGGCCCGTCACTGAGGAGCGCACAGTGGATAAATGTTCGCAATATCGCACTGGCAGTGCCTCAGAGTTACCGGATTTGCGCCTGAGCATGACGCGCGACCCGGCTCCCGATGGGCGTCCGGCCACCGTTATCACCTTGCGCAATAGCAACGGCATGCAGGTGGTGGTGATGGATATCGGTGCCACCTGGCTCAGTTGCCGTGTGCCGCTGGCCGGAAGTGGCTCGCGCGAGCTGTTACTTGGCCAAAGCACCATGCCGGATTTTTTGCGCCAGCAGGCCTACATGGGTGCAACAGTCGGTCGTTATGCAAACCGGATTGCCGGAGGAAAGCTCCATCTGGCTGGGCGTGACATCCAGCTGAGTCTCAATCAAGGCAAGCATTGTTTGCACGGCGGGCGTGAGGGGTTTGATCGTCGTCGTTGGGAGATTGAAGCGCAGAGCGCTGATAGCGTAACGTTTTCCCTTTATTCTCCTGATGGCGATCAAGGTTTCCCGGGCAATGTGCAAGCGTCAGTGACTTACACGCTCACCGCGGATAATCAGGTGGTGCTGCGTTACCGAGCGCATACCGATCAGGCGACGCCACTGAATCTGACCAACCACGCTTATTTTAATTTGCAGGGGGCTGATGTGCCGAGCGTGGAAACGCAAGGTGCGGATGCTCGAGCTCATCATCTTTATATTGCCGCGGAGCAGTTTTTACCGACCAGCGCCGATGGCATTCCGCTCGGGGATTTTGCCGATGTGCGGCAGACCGGTTTTGATTTTACCCAGCGCAAATGCATTCATGAGGATTTCCTGCGCGACCTGCAGCAGCAACAGGTGCGTGGTTATGATCACAGCTTTATCTTTACCCCTTCGCGTGACAAACGTCAGCCGATTGCCCAGCTAATTAGCGCGGATGGCCGGGTTCAGATGTCAGTATTAACTGATAAACCGGCATTGCAACTGTATACCGGTAATTGGCTTGGCGGAACGCCCGATCGGCGCGGTGGCCATTATGCCGATTTTGCTGGTGTGGCCCTAGAAACGCAGTATCTGCCCGATGCGCCAAATCGCCCACAGTGGGGGCGTGATAACGGTATCTTAGCGGCCGATCAGGAATACTCATCATGCACGACCTATGCCTTTACGTTTGCATAAATCAACGCTAAAGGCTGGGGATAACTAGCCAATCAAAAACCGAATAATGAAATGTGGAGAGCTGAAAATGGAACGTGTTAAGTATGCTGATTTTGCCAAACTGGAGATCCGTACCGGTAAGATCGTGGAGGTGAAACGCCATGCCAATGCCGATAAGCTCTATATTGTGCAAATCGAGGTTGGCGCTGAGCGTTTACAGACTGTCACCAGTTTGGTGCCGTATTATACCGAAGAAGAATTGCTCGGTAAGCAGGTGGTGGTGTTATGCAATTTAGAAAAAGCCAAGATGCGCGGCGAAACCTCAGAGTGCATGCTGCTGTGCGCCGAAACCGATGATGAGTCAGAAAGCGTATTACTCACCCCTGAGCGCGTGATGCCAACGGGCGTCAAGATTGTGTAAGAGTGAGAGGGATTTGAATAGACACGTGTTTTATATCCTTATTGACGGATTTTAATGGGTAATTTCTTGCCAAGAAGAAATAATCCCATTTTGTTACCTTTCTTAATTGACGAGATATCAGGACTAAGATTAATTGTCATATAAATATTGATGATTGTTTTGGTTCTGATATACTAAAAAAAGTTTATCCTTTTGTGCTTTCTCTTCTGGAATAGAAATACTTATTTTCTAAATAAGTGAAAATTTTACTATTCCACCTCTTGTTTTCACATCCTGTTTCATCTGATTTTGATAGCCATTACTTATTATATAAATCGGTAATAACTATTATAGGATCTCCATAAAGCGTCGCTATTATCCGCCCCCTAAGCAAATTCAATTGCTTTTATAAAATCAATTTTCTCTATTTTAACTTAATGTGCTCTATGTGACTTAGCGTGTCATGTGGTCACGTGGCGCATATTTTATCAGACAGAAATTAGTATGATTTTTAAAAAGAAAATATGTGCGACCTTTATTTCATCAATATTGTTGGCATCACAAGCAGTGCATGCTAATTCAAAAACAGAGAATATATACGATATATTGAATGAAGATGGGATCGTGGTGGCTGGAGCGTTTGGCCAATCCAATGTTTTAGCATTATCTGATAGTGGCAATACCGCACTAGGATTTTCGGCACCCAGTATGTATGCGCCTTCAACTGATGTGGTAGCAACGGTATGGGATAGTAAAAAGGGAATGATTAGCCTGCCAAAATATAGTGGATACAGTGGGTTAAGTGCAGCACGTTCTATTAGCGGTGATCATCAAAGTATCGTTGGCTACCTTAGCCGAGAAACGGGCGGTGAGCGTGCAGTGTATTGGGATAATCAATATAACATTCATCTGCTAGATAACTTATCCAGTAATGAACATGCAAGCTCTGCTGCATTTGATATAAGCCGTGATGGTAATATTATCGTTGGTCATGCTACTACTGACAGTAATCTAGAATCAGCGGTGTATTGGACTAAGCATGATAATAAAGTGCATGCGCTTAATATGCCTGGTGATTACTCATCCGCGAGTGCCGTAAATGGCAATGGTACGATGATTGTTGGTAAAACCAATATTGGATCATCAGATATTAAACATGCCTTTCGCTGGACAGATAAAGGTGGTGTTGAGCTATTACCCAGTTTAAGTCGAGATCACTCTACCACTGCAAATGGACTGAGTGATACAGGTCGAGTGATCGGCACTGCAGAAACTAGCCCAACTACTCTTAGGGCGGTGTATTGGGATACAGATAATCAGATTCATGACTTAGGTACACTAGGTAAAGACAATCAAGGTAGCAGCCAGACGATTGGTATCAGTCGTCTTGGAACTGTGATATCAGGGAGTAGTTCTACCGATGATGGAAAACGGTTGGGATTTATCTGGAAAGAAGGCGTGGGCATGCGCTCAGTCAATCAGTGGTTGACTGATGCTCATGTGGATGCTGGCACAATGATAGCGAGTAGTGTGAATGCCATGTCTTCAGATGGTGCAACCATTGCAGGGCAATTGGCGGATGGCAGCGGCTATGTTGCTCGGGTTGTCACCATTAAAGAACCACCTATTGTGAAACCAGAAGAGCCAAAGCCAGAACCACCTATTGTAAAGCCAGAAGAGCCAAAGCCGGAACCGCCGACTGTGAAGCCAGATGAGCCAAAACCACAACCTCCGAGCGTTAAACCGGATGAACCTACGCCAGACGGTGGCAGTGGTATTGTCAACGTGGATCAGGTGAATCAATCGTTATCGTATGTGCAGCAAAGCATGGAGTTACAGCGCCAAGCGACTGTGCAAGCGGCCGATAATGCCGATTGTGCGACCTTTGGACCTAACGGAATGTGCGTGAAAGTTAATGCAGACGTGCGAAATCGCAATGATGATATCGGCGAATACACTAATCCTTCAGCCACTATTACCATCGCCAAGCAGCTGCAAGAACATGGCCGCGCGGGGCTATCGGTGACAGAGTTACACAGCCATATCAAGAACGATATTGGCACTAAGATTGAGCAAACGGCACCGATCTTCACGGCCTTTGTCGGCTACGGCAACGATACGGATCTGGGATGGAAAGGTTACGCTGGCATCAGTGTCTTAAATGCGCCAGTGGATATTGATCGCGCCTATTACAATGGTGCTGATAAAGAGTGGGGTTATGGTAAAACTCGCGCCCGCTCATTGAACTATCAGGTACGTGGTGGTTATACCTTCCAACCTAATAGCCGTTATCAGGTGACGCCATTTGTGGCATTGAACTATAACGATACTAAATGGAATGGCTATCAAGAAACGGGTGATGGAGCGTTTTTAGCCGCGTTTAGCAATCAACGTAGCCGCGTTTCGACTCTGCACATTGGCGTTGATAACCAGTATCAGATTGACGATAAAAATAGCATGGGTATGACGTTGGGTTTGCGTAAAAACCTGCATACCAATAACAGTACAGGTAATGCGATCGTGCTGGATGGCTTTGGTGGCTTAGCAACCCAGTATCAGGTGGCCAAGGTCTCTAAAGTGTTACCCGAGTTGGAAGCCAATTACTCCTATACGCTGGATAAAAACCAGAAGGTCACATTGTACTCTGGTTATCGCGATGTGGGTTTTGGTGCCGGTGAAGTGAATGGCGGGATCAGTTACCGAATTAATTTCTAAATAAAAACACAAGAGAATATCAGCCCAGAATACCATGAAAATGGAGCTGGGCTTTTTTATTCACCAAATTAACATTTGCTTATTTCACTTACCATGCATAACGTAGGGTTCCACAATATGTAATAATTACGAAATGTTTTATCAATAGTTCTGCATGTAACAAACAGTATATTTTGGATCTGTGTCTTGTGAGTTTGGCAAATCAATAGGATACGTTACAGATTTTATTATATAAATCATAAACCTACATTGTTTATTTCCTATTCTCCCGTATAAAACATATCAGATATATGTGTGACTTATTGTTGTGTGTTGAGGCGGAACGCGACACAATATACAGCTTTAAAGCAACATAATTTTATTTGAGAGTTTAGGGATGTATTCTTTAAATGATTGCCTTTATTGGGTTGGCGGATCCATTCCCGATCTATTTACCTTTTCGAATGTAAATCATATTCAATCAGTTAATGATATTTCTGATAGCGCAGCCGGTGCGGTTTGCTTTGATTATGATGATGAGCATGAGTTGCAGGAGGCATTAAGACTCTTTTTCAGTAAGCCGTATCGCTGGTCATGGTGTGTTTTTACGACTAAAAAAACGGCGTTCACTGAGTGTGTGGCGGATGATGTTTTTAAAGAGGAGTCGGCTTTCCGATTATGGCAGGAAGTCAAAACAAAGTTTATGACGATATCAGATGCGGACTTACTCAGTCCACTGGTAGGTTGGTTAGGGATTAACCGAAAGCGCAGAGTTTTACCACTAAAAGATACTCAAACTACGGCGCTTTACTTCTATCCCATTATCGAGTGTTTTTATCCGGATTTGCAGTCTGCGTATAACTATATATTGGCAGAGGAGAAGCGCGGAATTCTTGAAGCTGATGTGTTAGTCGACAGAATCCGAGTGTGTCCACATTGCCATAGTGGGCACCTCAATTATGTTGAGGTATGTCCTAGCTGTAATGATATCGACATTGATACGCAAAGTTCATTGCATTGTTTTACATGTGGCTATGTAGGTGAGCAACAGCTGTTTTTGCGAAGAGGAAAACTGGAGTGTCCAAAATGCCTCACACAATTACGCCATATTGGTGTGGATTATGATCGTCCACTTGAAAACTATACCTGTAATAACTGCTCTCAGCATTTTGTTGAGGCGCAAACTGTTTGTCAATGCCTGACATGCTCAACGAAAACTTCTCCAGATAAGTTAATAGTAAGAAAGATCTATAAGTTTATGTTAGGAGAGCAAGGTGAGTATATTTATCAACATGGTAAAACGGCTCAGGCCCCAGAGCTATCCATTAAAGGAAAAGTGGACGTCAGTTTCTTTAAAAATTTAATTTTATGGGTGAATAAGGTTGCGCTACGTCATAATGACTCACACTTGCTATTAGCCCTTCATTTGCCATCATTTAAAGATTACAACCAACAATATGGGGAAAGTAAACTATTTTCTCTTATTGAGCAAATTACGCTCAGACTCAGTGGTATGTTTCGGGATACGGATATCTGTTGTCAGTATCGACAAGATGTGCTGCTTGTTTTAATGCCTAAAACACCTAAGGCTAGTTTACCGGCATTAGAGCAAAAATTAGCACAATTAAGTAAGCTGATTACAGATGATGGCTTTGAGTTGAATGTATTTGCTTGGGGGCTGCCAGAGCCATCGATAAGTGACAGTGTTGATATTTGGATAGAAAATATTATCGGTGAAGTTTATGCTTCATGATAGTTGGATGTTACTGCATTACTCCGTCGGAATGCTATTGAATAACCATGCATTGTGGATGGTGTTATTCCCTGGGTTAATAATTGTAGAGTTGCCTCTTTATCTTTTGGTTTTTACTGGGATCTTTAGATGGGCCTACAATCAGCCGCAATATACTGTTAATCAGTACCCTTCAGTAAGTATTGTGATTACTTGTTACGGCGAGGGTGATGCGATAGGCGTTACCATAGATACTTTAGCGGAGCAGTTGTACCCAGGGATCATTGAAATCTTAGCCGTTGTGGATGGCGCAGTGCAGAATAAGGCTACATATCTTGCAGCATTACACGGAGAGAGAAAATACAAAGGCCTTAAAAACAGAAAAGTAAGAGTCGTGCCAAAGTGGCAACGTGGTGGCCGAGTGTCAACTCTCAATGCCGGACTTTCGGTTGCCTCCGGTGACATTATCATGAATGTTGATGGTGATACTTCGTTTGATAATGATATGGTGATGACCATGGTCAGCGAGTTTTCTTCTGCCAATGTTATTGCCAGTGGTGGTGCATTACGTGTCAGGAATCATGATAAAAATATTCTGACTAAAATGCAGGCTCTGGAGTATATGCTTTCAATGCAGGCGGGTAAGACCGGCATGGCAAATTGGGGGGTGCTCAATAATATTTCTGGTGCATTTGGCGCTTTTAGGAAACAGGTGTTGTCTCGGATTGGTGGATGGGATACTCATACCGCAGAAGATCTCGATTTGACGATGCGTTTAAAGCAGTATAAACGACGTTATCCAAAGCATAAACTGACGTTTGCGACACACGCAATAGGGCATACTGATGTGCCAGATACGCTGAAAGGGCTTATATTACAGCGATTGCGGTGGGATGGGGACTTACTCTTCCTCTATCTACGCAAGCATAATAAAGGATTGTCGCCCTCGCTCTTAGGGTGGGGAAATTTTATCTTTATTCTTGTTTACGGCATACTGCAAAATGTACTATTGCCATTTTTGGTTATTGTGTTTTCGGTGTATTTAGTCTTTAGCTATCCGATACAGTCAGTATTGGCGTTATGCATGCTTTTGTATTTTGTCTATTTGTTTTTCTCATTACTATTATTCACTGTTTATATCGGTTTAGTGTCTGAGCGAAAAAGCGCAGATATCCGTATGGCGAAGTGGATCTTTGCTTATCCTATCTATCAGTTTTTAATGCGAATGGTAACAGCGTTTGCCATGATAAATGAAATTGTTCGGCGTAGCCATGAAGAGTCAAGTATGGCTCCATGGTGGGTGTTGAAAAAAGGGAAGAAATTCTAAAATGAAAGTTAATTTTCACTTGGATAAACAAAATAACCCACAAGCTGAAAATGGCGTTAAGGTTCAATATGGCGCGCCGAAGCGCGGCGGATATCGGATACGGTGGTATATAATCTTAGCTATCGTTATCAGCCCTGTTGTGTTGATGGCATATTATCTTTTCCGTTCTCAGTTTTTGATTACCGCGCCCGCGATTGTAACGTCAAACCCGATTACATTGACTGCACCACAAACGAGTGCCGTGTTGTCAATCGATGTAAAAATAGGGAGCGCAGTCTCGAAAGGGCAAGACCTTATTTTGTTAGATGATCAGGTTTTAAATAAAGAGATAAACTTTATTCACGAGCAGTTAGCGACATTGACCTATCATAATGATACTAATACTGACGTATTGTATCAGCAGGCTATTGCTAATACTGAGCAAAGTGTTAAAAAAGCGGAAAGCGCCCAGCGCAAATACGATTTTTATCGTGCAAAGGGACAAGTTTCTGATGTGGATTATACGGCGATCGTTAATATCAATAACAGCTTAAATAGTCAATTAAGTAGCCAGAAAGTGGCGTATGAAGATTCTCAGCGTGATTTACGCCAGATGCAGTTAGCTGGTCCGGTGGCACAAGCCCACCGCGCTTTAATGAAAGAGTTGGTGGTCAAGCAGGCAGAAAAAGAACGTTTGACGGCTAAAGCCCCTTTTGATGGGCGTATTTTAGATATCTTCGTTAAAAAAGGTGAGACAGTCAGTGCGGGTGCGCCATTACTCACGATGACAACGAATACCCAACCGGAAGTGGTCGCGTTCTTAAAACCGAAATATTTGGAGTACAGTCAATTGGGCACAAAAGCTAAAGTGACCTATCCCGACGGTAAAGTGTATTTTGCGACAGTGTCGGGACCGACGGAAACGGTCAATAAGTTACCGACTGAATTGCAGCGTCCTTTTGAAGGCCAACCTGCCTATTTAAAAGTTCGCTTAGCGTTTGATAAACCGTTAGACCGCGCTCGCTGGGTAGATGGCGTCGAAGTGGAAGTGACTTTTTAGTGCGTTGCGTTTTACTCCGTTTGGCATGACCAGCCTATAAATAAAAAATCCCGGCAATACCGGGATTTTTTATGAAGCAGCAAATCACTTAGCGTTTAACCAAGAAACCTGCGTTACGCATTCTGTCGACCACAATGTCTTTTTGTTGCGGGGTCAATGCACGCAGTGGCAGACGTGGGTCACCAGCATCGATGTCATGCAGCGCCATCGCCGCTTTACCGGCGGCAACACCACCGAACTCGACCAAGACACGGATCAGTTCGATCACGCTGTTCATCCCCGCATAAACCGCTTCGTGGTTACCTTTTTGGTAATCAGCGATGATTTGCAGGAAGTGAGGGGCGGCATAGTTATAGGTACTGCCCACCGCGCTGGTGGCGCCGACCGCTAATGCGCCCGGTAAGTGCTCGTCTACCCCGAATGGAATATCAAATTTGCCGCCGCATGCACGCAGGCAACGTTGGTATTCGTACAAATCTGGGCTGTTAAACTTGAGGCCGGACAGGTTTGGAATACGGGCATCGGCTTTGATCAGGAACTGCTCCATGTCGAAGTTCACGCCTGACATGCCGGAGTGATAGTAGTAGAAACCTTTCGACGGCGCCGCGGCGGCCACAGTAGCACAGTAGGTGACCAAGTCATCCAGCGAGCCAGGCTTGAAGAAGCAAGGGCCAATGACTGAGGTCGCGAAAATATCGAGGGTTTCTGCGTGGCGAGTCAGCTCTAAGGTGTCGACAATGCTGAGGGCGCCGGTATGGATAATCAGCTTCAGTTGACCTTGCGCCGCGCTCACCCAACGTTCGGCGATGGCTTTACGCTCGGCAACCGAACAATGGATCCCTTCGCCGGTGGTGCCGCAGATGTAGGCACCACGCACACCGTCACGAATCAGGTGAGCGGCAATTTTGTCGATGCTATCGAAATTTACGTTGCCGTTGGCATCAAAAGGGGTATGCGGGGCGGCAATCAGTCCGGAGAGTTTTTCCATCTTTCAGTGCTCCATGAAGTAAAACTTCATAAGTTAAGTTTATATCGGAGTTTTATTCATGGTATGGAGTAAAGCTTCATCGCGCAATGGCTATTCATCAAAAGCCGGCGGCAGATGTACAAACTGTGATTGGGATAACATCCTCTTCCTTGAGCGGTTAATGTGGTGACTTAGCGCTAATTTGGGGCCGATCTCATCCTTCTCACTGGAGCTTTACTTCACAAGCGCGGCGTGAAATGTAAGAATCAGATCAGGGATTTATGTTCATGATGTGGAGCAGTTTATGGTTGCCAAGCACCTGCCGGTAAAAACAGGAAAAGTTCTGGATATGATGGGAAGCCTGTTTGAAAGCATGACGCCGTCTGCTCGCCGCATTGCCGAGTTCGTGCAGCATAATGCCGAAGAGGTGACCAAGCTCTCCATCGCGGAGCTGTCACACAAAGTGAATGCCGGTGAGGCGACCATCATTCGCTTTTGCCGTTTGCTCGGTTTTAAAGGTTTTCAAGACTTTAAGATGGATTTGGCCATCGAGCTTTCTTCTTTGCACCACAGTGATCGCTCGATTTTAGATACCGACATCGCCCCGCAAGATAATGTGGAGCTGATTGGGCAAAAGCTGCAGCAGGGCATCAATAACGTGCTCTCTGAAACCTTAAATTTACTCAGTTTTCCGACCTTAGAGACAGTGGCGCGCCAGATCCGTGAGGCGCGTGGGATCTATATTTTTGGCGTGGGCTCCTCTGGCATAACGGCGGAGGATGCGAAAAACAAGTTCATGCGTATCGGTTTTAATGTGGATGCGCTGACCAATAACCACTTTATGTACATGAAAGCCACGCTACTGCAGCCGGGCGATCTGGCGATCGGGATCAGTCACTCCGGCGTGTCGGTGGAGACCACGAAGGCGCTGCAGTTGGCCAAAGAGGCGGGGGCGTATACCGTAGCGTTGACCCACAATCCTAAATCGCCCCTGTGTGAGTATGCCGATGCGGTTTTGCTCAACGGTAACCGTCAAGGACAGATGCAGGGAGACTCCATCGGCACCAAGATAGCGCAATTGTATGTGCTCGATTTGCTGTATACCTTGCTGGTCAAAGACGATATTACTGGCTCGATGGATAAGAAACAGCGCACGACGCGCGCACTCGGTGTGTAAGCGCGGAGTCTTGCTCCGTGAGTATTGATTCATGAGTATCGTTTCGTGAACGCCGCGATTTGCTGCGCGCGTTCACCGCAGCCCTGATTCCCTGGCCATCGCTCGGCGTTGGCGGAGGGAGTTTTACTTCCTTCCTTCCTTCCTTCCTTCTTTACTGTTCTGTTATTCGCTCCACGCCTATCGAACGGGTTTCTCTCTACGGGATTTTCGGTGGGCGTTGCGGTCAAAATCCAACCGCCTTCTCATTTTTTAGCCTCAGGGGAATCAAAACTGAGGTGTCCATCTCCATTTTAACTTGTCTTCTTTGAAGTTTAACTCCATTGGCAGTAGATTGAATTAAAACTTCATTCTCTGATTTATTCTTGGAGTTAAACTTTATGTCAGTTTATGCACACTCCGTTCTGGCCCGGCTAAAGACCGGCTTTGTTTCCTCATGCCAACCGGTGGATGACGGTCCGATGGACACTCCCGCCATTATTGCCGCCATGGCGCAAGCCTCAATTGCCGGTGGTGCGGTGGCCGTACGCATTGAGGGCGCTGAGAACGTTAAGGCGGCACGGACAAAAGTCGCTGCTCCGATTATCGGGATTGTGAAACGTGATTTAGCGGATAGCCCCGTGCGCATTACGCCGTATCTGGATGATGTCCGCGCGCTGGCTGAAGCCGGTGCTGACATTATTGCCATTGATGCTACCGCGCGTCAGCGTCCGGTTAGTGTTGCGGACTTGGTGGCGGCGATCCATGACGCAGGTTGTCTGGCGATGGCGGATTGCTCCGATTATGCCGAAGGCATGGCGGCATTCCATCTGGGCGTGGAAATTATCGGTACGACCATGTCCGGTTATGTCGGTCCTGTCACGCCAGCGGAGCCGGATTTGGCGCTGGTAACCGCGCTGAAGCAAGCCGGATGCTTTGTGATGGCTGAAGGGCGCTATAACAGCCCGCAGCTGGCGGCGCAGGCGATTTTAGCCGGTGCGGATTGTGTCACGGTGGGCTCGGCTATCACGCGGATCGAGCATATTTGTGGCTGGTTTGCCGATGCCGTGGATGGGGCGAAAAGCGAACGTCACGGAGCCGTAGCATGACCATCTGTCTGGCTGTTGATATTGGCGGCACCAAGCTGGCGGCGGCCTTGATTGAGATGGACGCGACCTCCTCGTCGTCTGCATCACGCATGTCTGCGCCACGTATTGTGGCGCGTCATCTGGCGGAAACTCGCTCATCGTGTGATCCGCAGGTACTGACTGCCACCTTGACCGAATTGCTGGGGCCGCTGGCGGCTTCGGCTGATTACGTGGCGGTGGCGTCGACCGGCATTATTGATCACGGCGTGTTGACGGCGCTAAATCCACACAATTTGGGCGGATTGAATCGCTTCCCTTTGCAGAGCGTGATTGCCGATATCACCGGTCTTCCCGTTTACCTCATTAATGATGCGCAGGCTGCGGCCTGGGCGGAATATCTGGCTTACGAGCAGTCGTTTGCCGATCTGGCGTTTATCACCGTGTCGACCGGTGTTGGCGCTGGGTTGGTGCTTAACCATCAGTTAATCACGGGTGCTCGTGGCATTGCCGGACACGCCGGTCACATGCTGGCTGATCCGCAGGGGCCTACGTGCGGTTGTGGCCGTCGCGGCTGCGTTGAGGCCATCGCCTCGGGTCGCGCGATAGCTGCGGCTGGACAAGCGGTGTTCGGTACAGATTGCAGTGGCCAGCAGGTGTATCAACGCTATCTGCAAGGCGACGCGCAGGCGCAAGCCATTATCGAACGCTCTGCGGCCGCAGTAGCGGAGCTTATCGCTAACCTCACCATTACGTTGGATCTCGATGCAATCGTTATCGGTGGTGGTGTCGGGCTGGCAGAAAACTACATCGCCTTGGTGGAACAGGCGTTGGCACGCATGCCAGCACTCTATCGACCACAGGTATTACCCGCTCGTTGCCACACGGATGCCGGTTTAATCGGCGTAGCCCAGTGGGCATCGGCGCACAGTCAGGCACAACAATAACGATTGCCTTAACCCTATACTCTACACAGAACAGAGGAATACTCATGGAGACGCATGCATTTGGTACGCTGAACTATCTAGTTCTTATCGGCTATCTTGCCGCGATTATGCTGGTCGGTGTGTATTTTGCGAAACGCCAAAAATCAGCGGATGATTATTTTAAAGCGGGCGGACGTATTCCAGGCTGGGCGGCAGGGGTCAGTGTGTTTGCCACTACACTGAGCTCTATCACGTTCATGTCTATTCCGGCCAAAGCCTATACCGGTGACTGGACATTTCTGATTGGCCAGTACATTACGATTGCGATTTTGCCTTTCGTGTTTATGTACTACATCCCGTTTTTCAGAAAGCTCAATCTGACCTCGGCGTATGAGTATTTGGAAAAGCGTTTTGATATTCGGATGCGCTTATTTGCCAGCATTTCGTTCATGCTGTTCCATGTGGGCCGCATCGCGATCATCACTTATTTGACAGCATTGGCGTTGATGCCGTTTGTGGATATGAGTCCACTGACCATCGTGTTCCTGATTGGCGTGCTCTGTATTATTTACACCTTCCTCGGCGGTATCGAAGGGGTTATCTGGACTGATGTTATCCAAGGCATCATGTTATCCGGCGCTGCGGTGTTAATCTTCATCATGATCTGCTTTAAGGTCGATGGTGGGATCACCGAAGTGTTTGCGGTATCCGCCGCTGCGGATAAGTATTTCCCAGCGAGCCAAATGGGCTGGAGCTGGACCAGCAGCACCGTACCGGTTCTGATGATTGGTTTCTTCTTTTCTGGCTTGCAGCAGTTCACCGCCAGCCAAGACGTTGTACAGCGTTATATCGTGACTGATTCTATTGAAGAAACGAAAAAAGCGCTGATCACCAATGCCAAATTGGTCGCCTGTGTACCGGTGTTCTTCTTCGCTATCGGCGCAGCACTGTATGCTTACTATGGCCAGCATCCTGAGCTGTTACCGAAGAACTTTAATACCGGCGGTATTCTGCCATTCTTCATTATCTCTGATATGCCTGCCGGTCTGGCTGGATTGATTATCGCGGCTATCTTTGCGGCATCCCAATCCAGTATCTCCAGCAGCTTGAACAGTATTTCGGCGTGCTACTCGTCTGACATTTACAGCCGCTTTGGTAAAGCCAAATCATCAGAGCAGAACCTGAAAAGTGGCCGTCTGGTGACCGTGATTGCCGGTGTGCTGGGGGTGGTGGCTTCCACGTATCTGATTATGTCGAACGAAAGTGAACTGTGGGATGCGTTCAACAGCCTGTTAGGCTTGATGGGTGGCCCAATGACCGGTCTGTTTATGCTGGGGATCTTTGTTCGCCGTGCCAATGCCAACAGTGCACTGGTTGGGGTGATTGCCGCCGTGGCTTCCATCTTGTGGGTACGTTCGTTCACTGACCTGAACTTCTTCTTCTACGGGGCGATTGGCACCATGATGGTGGTCTTCGTGGGTTATCTGACCGCGCCACTGTTCAAGAGCTGTAAGCAGCCGGAGAATGTGGAAGCCCTGTCTTTATAACACGTGATTAATAGGGTAAGTCATTGAGTTGTTCTGACCCGAGTAAATGATTATCTCCTACCGGTCTGCTCACACACAAAGGGTGGCAGACCGTTTTTTTCTAGCATGTATAGCGATGTGAGAGCGCTTGCTATATATGGATGACGAGGATGTACAGCATGATTTTTGGTCATATCCAGCAACCCCACACTTACGCTTATTTGCCTGTAGCGCTTAAGCAGGCGATTCACTATTTGCAGCAAACCGATATGCAAAGCTTGCCGGTAGGGCGACATGATATCGAAGGGGATTTGCTGTATGTCAACGTGATGGCATTTGATACTCAGCCCGCCGAGCAAAAGCAGGCTGAAGTGCATCAAGAATATATTGATATTCAGTATCTGATCTCGGGCGCAGAGCGTATTGGTTTTGGGCTGGAAAATAGTGATAACCCAGTAGCGAAAGCCTATGACGCTGAAAATGATTATTATCTGGTGGCGTCAGTGCGCGATGAGTCTGAGGTGCTGTTGGCGCCGGGTATGTTTGCGGTCTTTTTCCCAGAGCAACCGCATAAGCCGGGCTGCTGTATCGGGCAACCGGCGGCATTGAAAAAAGCCGTAATCAAAATGCATAAGTCGCTACTGTAAAGCCGTGACTGAGAACGTATTACTCAGATAGCTGAAAATATCGCGATAATATAAACGCGAGTGGTAATAAAAAAAACGCCTCCCATCCATCTTAGTGTGGCAAGGAGGCGGTTTTATTTTCACTGGATTAAGTTACAACACCATGGCCGCCAGCCAACCGAATGCTAGCATCGGGATATTGTAGTGGACGAACGTCGGCACCACGGTGTCCCAAATGTGATCGTGTTGCCCATCAATATTCAACCCTGCCGTTGGGCCAAGGGTGGATTCTGAAGCCGGAGAGCCGGCATCGCCAAGCCCGCCGGAAACGCCGACCAACGCAATGGTGGCAATAGGCGAAAAGCCCAGCGAGATACAAAGCGGGACATAAATGGTGGCCAGAATGGGGACGGTGGAAAACGAAGAGCCGATCCCCATGGTGATCAACAAACCCACCAAGAGCATTAAGAATGCCCCCAGCGCACGGTTAGAGCCGATAATGCTATGAATCGAGCTTACCAATTCCTCCACACCACCAGTGGCTTTAATTACGGCGGCAAACCCCGAGGCAGCAATCATGATAAATCCGATCATGGCCATCATTTGCGCGCCATGATTAAACACATCTTGCGTATTTTTCCAGCTAATTACGCCACCGAGGATAAAGACAAAAAAGCCGACCATCGCGCCAAAAATAATCGCGCCGGTATAAATCTGCACGCCTAACGCCACCAAAATGGCCAGCAGTGAGACGGCAATACTCTTTTTATCGATGGTGCCGGTTTCTGGCTCGGCTTCCAATGTTTTGGCAATATCGTACTGGCGCGGCTTGCGATAACTAATAAAGAGTGCAGTCAGCAAGCCCAAAAACATGCCCAGCACTGGCAGAATCATCGCCTGATAAATCTGATCGGGTGATACTGCCATACCATTATCGACAATACTATTAAGTAAAATATTGTGCAGATAAATACTGCCAAAGCCGACCGGTAAAATAAGGTAAGGGGCGATCAAACCAAAGGTGATTGCACACGCAATGGCGCGTCGATCAATGTGCAATTTATCCATCACATGTAACAGTGGCGGGATTAAAATCGGAATAAAGGCAATATGAATCGGAATGGCGTTTTGTGACAGTAATGCTACCACCGTGATGGCAAGAAATATCACATATTTAAATAACCGTTTTTTATTGTCACTCGGGGCAACGCCAATGCGATGGATAATGGTGTTTGCCAATAAATCGGTGATCCCCGAGCGAGAAATAGCAACTGCAAACGCCCCCAGCATGGCATAGCTCAGCGCAATATTAGCGCCACCCCCGAGGCCATCGGAAAAAATAGTAATAGTTTCATGTAAGCTATGACCGCTCAGTAATCCACCGACAATGGCGGAGGTGGTCAGGGCGATCACAACGTTGATTCTGGCTAAGCTGAGCAGCAGCATAACGAGAACGGAGACAATAACAGGATTCATATTTTTAATTGTTTGGTTTAACAAGGTGAGCAAACGCTGCGGTACAACAAATAACATCAATACATGTGATTAATTACTGCGTACGTAGCACAAAGAGATAAAAATGTGCGATGTTAACGTAGATGGATGTAAAGCAAAGTAGCCATTCCTTTTATTTCCCTGCATTAATAAATTTAATTTGTTTTTTATAAAATGATAGTTTTGCAAATTGCGTAAGATAAACCGAATGACTGTAACGCAATAATATGCATAAGTATAGTGACATGCGGTTATTTATCTGCCACTGGGTAGTGAGTGAGATATTTTTAACCACCTTTCTTCATTGCCGATTAATAGCGCCAATAAAACGCTCCCTCTTGGCGCATACCCTGTGATTTTCCTCGTTCTTAATCTCATAGGCCGCTTGGCATGCTCAATGTGTTCCGTTGATTGGCACCCCAATTCTCACCATTCACGCCCTTAAATTACCGTTCGTCGCATAACCACATAGCGTGTCTTCGCACCTTGTACAGTGCTGTCATCAATACAGGATGTAGGAGTTCAATCATGCACAACCGTGAGTTACTGAGCAGAGTCATTTGTTGCGTGTATCTCGCAACGCCGGAGGTGGCCAATGTTGCGCTTTGAAGGCATCACCAAACATTATGCGCTGGGCAGTCGTGAGATTACCGCGCTTAACGGCGTGAGTGGGGAGATCCACCGCGGTGAGATGGTGGCGCTGTGTGGGCCATCAGGCTCGGGCAAAAGTACCTTGCTGAATGTGTTGGGGTTACTGGAGCCACATTATCAAGGCGTGGTGACGCTTGATGGCCAACGTTATCCGCAGCACGCGCGTAAAGCAGCGATGCTACGCCGCACCCAACTGGGCTTTGTCTTTCAGCGTTTTAACCTGATCCCCGTGATGACCGCATGGGAAAACGTGGCCTATCCCTTACAGCTCAACGGCTGTAGCGAGCAGGTACAGCGCCAGCGCGCGCAAGAGATGTTGTGCCGAGTAGGGTTAGAAACCGTGCTGCACCAGCGCCCAGATCATCTCTCGGGTGGACAGCAGCAGCGCGTAGCGATTGCGCGGGCATTAGTCCATCGCCCGCAGTTGGTGATTGCCGATGAGCCCACAGCCAGTCTCGACAGTGAAACCGCCGCGCAGGTGGTTGGATTGATGAAAGCATTGAGCCGAGAAACCGGCACCACCTTTGTGGTGGCTACGCACGATGCGCGGATGGCGCGGCACTGTGATCGCTGCTTGACGTTAGTGGATGGCACCTTGGTCGGGGAGGATTTGTCATGGGCCAGTTAACGGGGCGGCTGTGGCGCATTGCCGCCTTGAATCTGTATCGCAACCGGCGGCGCACGGTGTTGTCAGTGTGCATTATTGCCATCGCGGTGTTTGCGCTGACCAGTGCCGGTGGCTTTGGTTTGTATACCTATGATTCGCTGCGGGAGTCGACAGCGCGTGATGTCGGTCATTTGACCATCAGCCAGCAAGGTTACTTCGCGCGTGAAGAAGAAACGCCGCTGGCCAATGGTCTGCACTTTACGCCGCAGATGAACCGGCTATTGAGCGCTAACCCCGCCATTGTGGGCATTGGGCCACGTATTGAGCTGACTGGGCTTATCTCCAACGGGGCGAAATCGACCATTTTTATGGGGCTGGGGGTCTTGCCGCAGGAGTTTACCCTCAAGGGCGAATTTCTGGATCTGCGCTCAGGGCATACGCTCACCGAGCCCACCAAGGGCAATAGTGGCGCTGCCGCCAAACAGGTGGACGATCCGCAAGTGATGTTGGGCGTGGATCTGGCGCGTAACCTGAACGTGCGGGTTGGCGATTCGGTGACCTTACTGTCGACTACCGCCGATGGTGCGCTCAATGCGCTCGATTTTCGGGTGGCGGGGATTTACTCCTCCGGCGTGCCCGAGGTAGATGAACGCCAGCTGTATTTGCATTTGAACGCCGCACAGGAGTTATTGGCGTCCGATAAGGTCAGCACGCTGTCGCTGTACCTGCACAACACCGCCGCTACCGAGGCTGTTGCACCGTGGGTTAATCAACAACTGACGGATCTTGGTTTGGCGCAGGCGTTGGAAGTCACGCCGTGGCAAAAATTGGCGTTTTTCTATCAGAAAGTCAAAGACCTCTACGATCGCCTGTTTGGCGTGATGGGCGGGGTGATGAGCTTGGTGGTATTTGTCGCCTTGTTTAACACCCTCACGATGTCCGTTACCGAGCGTACTCGGGAGATCGGTACCCTTTCTGCGCTGGGGGCCTATCCGCTCGACATTATCGGCGGATTTATTCGCGAAGCGGTGTGGTTGGCGGTACTGGGCTCGCTGCTGGGGACACTGTTGACCGGCGTGACCAGCCTGACCTTGCAGTGGGCGGATGTACAAATGCCAGCCCCGCCTGGGCGCAGTGCAGGCTATCCACTGCATATTTACTTTTCGTGGCAGCTGGCTTTGTTGTGCGCAGCCGGTGTGATGGTGATTTGTGTGTTGGCGGCGTGGCTGTCGGCGCGTAAAGGGGTTCGTAAACCGATTACGGAGGCGTTGGCTTATGTATAACCTCATAGAACACGGCAACATGCGCGAGCAAAGCGGGCGTGCGCAGCTTGGGAAGAATGAGCAGAGAACGGCTCGCCCTCGGTGGCAAGGGGCGTTACTCGTCGTGTGTACGGCGATCACGCTGTGCACTAGCACTGTTAGCTATGCCGATGATGTGGCAGCGATGGTGCGTGAGGCCGATCGCTACCGCTTACAAAGTAATGCGGCCAAGGTGATCTCCAACGTCAGTTTGTACCAAGACGGCAAGTTGGATAAAACCCGTGAATATCACGTCTATCTGCGTGAAAACCGAGAATCACTGGTGCTGTTTAAATCCAGCGTGGAAGCGGGGCAAAAAATGCTGATGCTGGGGGATAACTATTGGCTGCTGATGCCGAAAAGTCGGCGTCCTATTCGCATCACCCCGATGCAAAAGCTGCTGGGGGAAGCGTCAGTGGGAGATATTTCAACCCTAACCTGGAGTGATGATTATCAGGCGCAAGCCGATGGCCGTGAAACGGTGACGCCGCCACAGGGTAGCGCGGTAGCCACCGAGCGTTTGAAGCTGACCGCGAAAACCCCCGGCGCTAGCTATCAGGCGATCACGCTGTGGTTAGCGCAGGGCCGCCACTATCCCGTGAAAGCCGATCTCTATGTGCAGTCGGGCAAATTAGCCAAGCAAGCGTGGTTTGATGTGCAAGGCGAGCGGGTGCGCAGCATGACGCTGCAAGATCGGATCCAAAACGGTAAATCGACCGTGATTGTTTATCAATCGGTCAGCCCTGAGCGATTAGATGATCGGTTTTATAATCCGGCGTATCTGATTCAAAACGGAGCGGGGTTGTGAACAGCAAGTTCGGTAGAGGCGCGCGGCGGATGTTCGGCAGCATGCTCTGTGCAGTAGGGCTCGGCAGTGGTTGGGCGCAGGCTGCATCACTGCCGATGCCGATCGCGGAATGGGACTGGATGCTCAGCGCCAGCCAAACTCAGCATCGCGCCACGCCGTGGACAGACAAGCGTGACGCGCAACAAACCTTTGGCGCATTGCTCGATGTGCAAACGCGCTGGCAGCAATGGACGGGGCGCTTTGCACTGGTGGGCGATCCACTATGGCAGGATAATGCGCCGCCGAACAGTGCGGACACTGAGCTGGATCTCATCCCGTATGAGCTTTTTTGGCAAGGTCCGTTAACGCTCGGAGAGACCAACGCGGATGTGACGCTCGGCAAAATCCGTCTTGATTGGGGCGTGGGCTATGGTTATCGTCCGTTAGATCTGTTTTTGCCCTATCAGCAAAATCCGCTCGGTATTCAGGTAGAAGAGGGGCCGGGTGTGGCGCTACTTTCGCTCTACGATGCGACCGGCGAATGGAGTCTGGTAGCCACCGATGCTTCTTGGGTCAGCGAGCAGCGCACCACACCATTGCAGCGCCAAAACCAGCAGCGCGGTGTGGGTCTGCGCCATTATCGCTTAAGTGGCGATAGTGAGTGGCAAGTGATTGGCTATGTTGATGATGTGCGCAAAGGCTTACTCGGCGCTTCGTGGGTATCGGTATTGAATGCCAGTTGGGAAGTGCATGGCTCTGCGCTGTATCAGCGCCGTTACTGGCAATATGCACTGCCGCAAGAGAGTCATCAGCCGGTACAGCTCAAAGAGCAGCACGATGCGGGGCAAGCCCTGATCGGGGTTAACTGGGCGGGGAGCAGCGGTCAAAATGTGATTGCCGAATACTGGTATGACGGGCGCAGCTGGCGTGACAGCCAATGGCAAGAGGCCTTGGCGCGCGTGGGCAGTTTGCAAGCGCAACAACAGCCGGCATTAGCGGGGGCGTACGCACAAGGATTTGAGCACACCAACTTGATGGCGCATAACCTGTTAGTGCACTGGAGTTTGGATAAAAGTGCGTGGCGTAATTGGACTTGGAGCCAGAGCTCAGATTTGTTGTCGCGCGTCACGCCCACGCTTGATGTGCTGTATGCTCCGCAAGATGGTGGGGTCATGCTGACGCCGCGCGTGAATATCGAATTGCATGACTCGGGTGCGTCATCGAGCGCCTTGGAGCTGGTGGCGCGCTATGCCGGTGGCGACAGCCACTCGGTGTATGCCCAGATCCCCGATCGACTGACGTTTTTGCTTAATCTCAAAGGACGATTCTGATGCGAACCCCGTTTTGGCTGGCCGCATTAAAGGCGGTCAAGACCCCGCGCTGGTACAACGCCCGCAGTAGCATCCTGTTTACGACGTTATTTTGCGTGTTGGTGGCCTTAGTTACGCAGACCATCTGGCCAAGCCCCTTGATAGAGCACCTGATGATCAGCATCGGGTATGGCTACAGCTATCTGGTGTGCTCGTTATTGCTCTACTGGCGTCTGCCCAATTGGCCGCAGCATCGTCACACGCTGGTCGCGCTCGCCACGTCTATGCTGGTGGGCTCGGCCAGTGCTTACGCGATGTTGAGCAAATACCCGCAGTTTGCGCATTTAACCGCGATGCGTCCGGTCGTGGTGCTGGCGTTCATCTTTACTGGGGTCTGTTCGCTCTATTTTTACCACCGCGAACAGCAGCGATTGGCGCAGCAAGCACTGGCCGAAGCGCGTCATCGGCAAACTGAGCAGGATAAAGCGCTGCTGTTAAGTCAATTAAAGCAATTGCAAAGCCAGATTGAGCCGCATTTCTTATTTAATACCTTGGCCACCATTCATGCGTTGATCATGGTTGAGCCACAGACAGCACAGCAGATGTTGGGAAAATTAACGGCGCTGCTGCGCGGATCGTTACGCCGTCACCGCCAGACCTTAGTGCCATTAGCCGAAGAGCTGGCGTTGGTGGAAGCTTATTTGGAAATTCAGCAGATCCGCTTAGGCGAGCGTCTGACTTATCGCTTGCCGCAGGACAGCGAGCTGGGGCAAATCCAGTTCCCGCCTTTGCTGTTGCAGCCGTTAGTGGAAAATGCGGTGGTGCACGGCATTGAGCCGAAAGCGGAAGGCGGTGAAGTGCAGATCTCTCTCTCACTGCAAGATGAACAGCTGGAGCTGGCGGTCAGTGATAACGGAGTTGGGCTGGCGCCGCACTTGAGTGATGCGGCGAGTGATGTCCATAGTGATGCGTACAGCGCCGCAAGCCGTGCGATAGCGGGCAGTCATATTGCGCTGGAGAACATTCGTCAACGGCTGGCCGGATTGTTTGGCCGCGCGGGGGAGCTGCGCGTGCAGCAAAATGCGCGTGGCGGCGTAACGGCTACTTTGCGCATTGACCGTCGGCAACTCAGCCGCTTACCGGAGGGGGAATAATGGAGACACCCGTAACCGCAATTATTGCTGATGATGAGCCACTGCTGCGATTTCACCTTAATCAGGCTTTGGCCGAAATCTGGCCGACGCTGGATATCGTGGCACAAGCGGCCAATGGCTCACAGGCACTCACCGCCATTGAACAGCATCAACCGGATATCGCGTTTTTGGATATCAAGATGCCGCAACTTGATGGCATGACCTTGGCGCACCGCTTACAGACGCTGCCTTGCGTGCCGCTGGTGGTGTTTATTACCGCCTATGATGAGTTTGCTGTGCGTGCGTTTGAGGAAAATGCCGTCGATTACCTGCTCAAACCGGTGTCAGAGACGCGTTTGCAGCAGTGCTGTCAGCGCCTGCAAGCGCGCATCGCGCGTAATCGAAGCGCCAGTCATCATGCTCAGCCGCAAGAGCTGTCGTTATTGTGGGATAAGCTACAAGGCATGCTGGAAAAGCCAACCTACTTAACCTGGTTACGCGCCAGCAAAGGTGAGGATATCCACCTGATTGCGGTAGCCGATGTGCTCTATTTTCGCGCCAGTGATAAATATATCTCGGTATTTCGTGCTGGATTGCAGGGGTTGGAAGAGTATCTGCTGCGCATATCGCTACGCGAATTGCTGGCGCAACTCGATCCTGCGCAGTTTTGGCAAATTCACCGCGCGGTGGTGGTGAATGTCGCGCAAATTGACAAGGTAAAAAAAGATCTCACTGGTCGCATGTTTGTACATATTGGCGAGCAAAAATTACCGGTCAGCCGCGCGCAGCAAGGGTTGTTTAAGTAAGCCGAACGTCATATGCCCAAGCATCAGGTATGCAGGTGGTGCAGGGAAGGTGCGGATGAGCAGGCCGACTGAAGTGCATTGACGTTCGGCCTGCGATTGGTTAACGCGCAGTGTGAATCACCAGAAGGTAGAGTCTACATAGCGATGACTCGCGCGATTAAAACAGCATCTGTGTCAGATAGCCCATAAATACCGCCATACCGAGGATCACCGTCAAGAACGCCACAATCATTGGCGTTTTGAACATTGAGCGTAGTAACACCACCTCCGTCAGGCTTGCCCCCGCGCTGCCAATAATGAGCGCCATGACTGCTCCCATCCCCATGCCTTTAGCTAACAACACGGAAGCCAGAGGAATGACGGCTTCTGCACGAATATAAAGTGGGATCCCGATCAGGGCACTAAATGGAATCGCCAGCGGATTATTGGCGCTCGCATGCTCGGCAATCCAAGCGGTCGGAATGAAGCCGTAAATGAAAGAGCCAATCAGTACCCCGAGCAAGAGATAGGGCAACACCGCTTTAAACTGTTGCCATGCCTCTGCACCGGCTTGGGCAAAATTAATGTTGTGCGTTGATGCCTGCTTGTTCTCATTACGCACGCAGCAATTCGCGTCCGTTTGCAGAGAAATAGCGTTGGGTGAGGAGGTCAGCGCACGGTATGCCGGCGTGTTCTGAAGATTAAGGTTGAGCTGGTGCCGTTGAGTCATTACCGCTGATTTTACTACCGGCGCGCAGCACGTATTGGTTGGTGCACACGGGCTGGATTTTGCTGTCTGAGCGGGAATGATATGACGTTCAAAGCCCAGTTTATTGAGCAGCATGCTCGCCAATATCGAAACGCCGGTGGCGATGCTGGCGTAGAGTAACGTGACTTGCCCGCCAAAGGTCGCCCAAATCAAACCCACGATAATCGGGTTCAGCAGCGGGGAGACAAAAAGAAACGTCAACGTTGGCCCAAACCCTGCTTTAGCGGATAGCAATCCGCGTAGCATCGGGATGGTTGAGCAGCTGCAAAATGGGGTTAATGCGCCCAGTAGCGCAGAAATAGCATAGCCTTTACCTCGTTGGGCACCCAACAGGGATTGGATTTTGCTGTCGGGCAGTTTTTGCCGAATCAGGCTGACGCCTGCACTGATCAGCAAAAACAGAATCGACAGTTCGAAAGCTAAAAATAAAAACATATGGCTGGCATCTTGGAGCATGGTGAGCCAATGGTGCATGGGGAAGATCCTTACAAACTTAGTAAACTATATTTCTAAAATAATCGAAATGTAATGGTGGTCAAGATATTTCTGGTATTATCGAAATATCACTTTATCAGAGGTATTGTGCATGCAACTGGAAGAGGCCGCTAAGGCATTGAAAGAATTAGGGCATCCCACTCGGTTGTTCATTTTTAAACATCTGGTCAAAGCTGGCGAGCAGGGGTTACCAGTCGGTGAATTACAAAAACAGTTAGCCATTCCAGCGTCGACATTGAGTCATCATATTGCCGCCTTGGTGTCGGTTGGGCTGGTTAAGCAAAATCGAGAGAGCCGTACCCTCTTGTGTGTATCGCAATACTCGGTGCTGGAAGACATCATTGAATTTTTGCGTGCCGAATGTTGTGTAAACAGTAAACAACACTAGCCATATCCAGATGGCGGTGTTCATGCGTTGATCGTTTCAATTATTCTTGTATAGTTGTAATAATGAGTTTGGCGATGATAACAAGAGCAAACGCGATGAAGGGCAATGCTCGTGTTGTCATCCATCTTGCTGGTTGCAATGAGATTGATGAAGGAATAGATCATGCGGCAAATTCAAGTCTTTGATCCTGCGTTGTGTTGTTCGAGTGGCGTGTGTGGTACCGATGTTGATCAGGCATTAGTGACATTCTCTGGTGATGTTGAGTGGCTTAAACAGCAAGGCACAACGTTGCACCGCTACAATCTGGCGCAGCAGCCCATGGTTTTTGCACAAACTCCCGCTGTGGCGCAGTTCCTTGAGCTTTCAGGTGTCGAAGGATTGCCTATCGTGTTGGTAGATGGGCACATTGTATTGACGGGGCGTTATCCAAATCGTACGGAATTGGCGCGTTATGCGGGCTTGGCCGCCGATGCTGTGGCCGGAACTGATACCGCAGCAACGGCTGGGGAGGAGAGCACTACCGCAGGCAAAGTAGTGATTAAAGGGATCATTAAAAAGGGTTGCTGTTCAGATAGCGGTGATTGCTGCTAAGTGGGTTTTCGATTGCGTGAAAACGTTGCCCAAAGTCACTAACCAAAGCCTACGAGCAAGGAGTTTATGATGTTCTCGTTTTTGACGAATCCACCGGCATTTCTCTTTTTTACCGGTAAAGGCGGTGTGGGTAAGACATCGTTGGCGTGTGCTAGCGCGGTGGCGCTGTGTGAGGAAGGTAAGCGCGTATTGCTGGTGAGCACCGATCCTGCATCCAACGTAGGGCAGGTGTTTGGTACCGAGATCGGCAATCAGATCACCGAGATAAGTGCAGTACATGGGTTGTCAGCCTTAGAGATAGATCCGCAAGCCGCTGCACAAGCGTATCGTGAACGCATCGTCGGGCCAGTACGCGGCAAGCTACCCGAGAGTGTGGTCCGTAGTATTGAAGAGCAACTGTCGGGGGCTTGTACCACCGAAATTGCGGCTTTTGATGAGTTTACTGCGCTCTTGACCGACCCTGAACTGGTGTCGCAATACGATCATATTGTGTTTGATACCGCACCGACAGGGCATACGATTCGTCTATTGCAACTGCCTGGCGCATGGAGTGAATTTTTAGAGCAGGGCAAAGGGGATGCCTCTTGCCTTGGTCCGTTAGCCGGATTGGAAAAACAGCGTAGTCAGTATGCGGATGCGGTGGCGGCATTATCCGATACACAGCGTACCCGCTTAATTTTAGTGGCGCGCGCACAAGCATCGACGCTGCGCGAAGTGGCGCGTACACACGATGAGTTAGCGGCCATTGGTTTGGTGAATCAGCAATTGGTCATTAACGGCATTTTCCCTGCGGATGACGTCGCAGATGATCCACTGGCGCACGCAGTATGGCAAAGGGAGCAACGTGCTTTGCAGACGATGCCTGCGCAGTTAGCGGCGTTGCCGACCGATCATGTCCCGCTATTGGCCACCAATTTGGTGGGAATTGATAGTTTACGCCAATTATTAGCCGGTTGCGCTTTAGCTAGCGAATCTACGACGGCGTCGTTGGTGAGTGAATCTCATCCGAGTTTGAGCGCCTTAGTGGATGAGCTGGCCGCTGACGAGCATGGCCTGATTATGTTGATGGGCAAAGGCGGTGTTGGGAAAACTACATTGGCTGCCGCAGTAGCCGTCGCGTTGGCGCAACGTGGCCTACCGGTACACTTAACCACCTCCGATCCGGCTGCGCATTTGTCCGAAACGCTGGCAGGGGAATTGCCGACATTGGAGGTTAGCCGTATTGATCCGCTGGTGGAAACTGCGCGTTACCGGGCTCAAGTATTGGCGACCAAAGGGGCGAGCTTAGATGAGCAAGGGCGGGCGTTGCTGGAAGAGGATTTACGCTCACCTTGTACCGAGGAAATCGCGGTTTTCCAAGCATTCTCACGGATTATTCGTGACGCAGGAAAACGCTTTGTGGTGATGGATACGGCGCCGACCGGCCATACCTTGTTGTTGCTCGATGCCACTGGCGCTTATCATCGCGAAATTGCGCGTCAGATGGGCGGTAAGGGATTGCATTTCACAACGCCGATGATGCAGCTGCAAGATCCGAAACAGACCAAGGTAATGATCGTGACATTGCCAGAGCCCACTCCTGTGCAAGAGGCGGCGAACCTGCAAGCCGATCTGCGCCGTGCCGGTATTGAGCCATGGGCGTGGATCGTCAATCATGCGTTGCACACCGAACAGGTACGTTCACCGTTGTTAGTGCAACGCGCCCATCGTCAGCAACCACATATTGATGCGGTGAAGCACTTACATGCTCATCGTTATGCCGTAGTGCCTTTATTGGCCTCAGAGCCGGTGGGGGTTGCGGCATTGCAAGCTCTCAGCCAAGGATCAACAGAGCATACCAAGCCGTAAGATGGGAAAGTAGAACTAGTGATAATGACGGGCTCTCCCGCTAAGGGGAGAGCCCATTTTAAATGACCACGTTGCACTCGCTTCACGCTGACCTTCAGCGCTGTGTTTACAAGCTTTCTGGTGCGGGCCGCGGTATCAGGTTTTTAGTATTTTCTTTCCTGTCCAAATAACCACTGATGCGGGTGAGCAGCAACGCCACCAAGACCACCAGTGCGCCGACCCACGGGGTGTGCATTAAACCGGCCTGAGCCACAATCATTCCACCTCCCCATGCGCCAAGTGCGATCCCGACATTAAAGGCTGCGATATTCAAACCCGATGCCACATCCACCGCATCTGGCGTGTAGCGCTCGGCCAGTTTCACCACATACACCTGCAATCCCGGTACGTTACCAAAGGCAAATGCGCCCCAGATTAAGATCGTGGCTACTGCGGCCAGCGGGTTAAACGCGGTGATATTGAAGACCAGTAAAATCGCCGCTAAACCGGTAAAAATAAGGGTCAATGCCTTAATGGGCCCCATTTTGTCGGCCAGCTTGCCGCCCCACAGGTTGCCGACTGCCACCGAGACGCCGTACACCAACATGATCAGGCTGATCATGTGCGTTGAAAAACCAGAGACTTGCTCAAGGATCGGGGCTAAAAATGTAAATGCAGTAAAGGTGCCGCCGTAGCCGAGCGCGGTGATGGCATACACCAACAACAAGCGCGGCTGGGTTAATACTTTCAACTGGGCGACCAGCTTGGTCGTTGGCGGCTGAGGCAGGTTACGCGGCACCAGCAGCATACTGCCGAGCAATGCGATCAAGCCCAATAAAGCCACAATCAAGAAGGTGGATTGCCAGCCGAATTGTTGCCCAATATAGGTACCGAGCGGTACACCGGTGACCAACGCCACGGTTAAACCGGTGAACATAATAGCAATTGCGCTGGCCGCTTTTTCTTTGGGCACCAGACCTGTGGCGATGGTGGAGCCAATGGAGAAAAACACTCCATGCGCTAACCCAGTCAGAATGCGGGCCACTACCAGCGTTGGGTAGCCGGGCGCTTGCCAAGCTAACAGGTTGCCGATGACAAACAACGACATCACCCCCAGCAATACGGATTTCCGGTTCCATTTGCCGGTTAGCGCGGTTAAGACCGGTGCGCCAATAGCGACGCCTAAGGCATACAGGCTGACCAACAGACCCGCAGATGGCAGCGATACCTGTAAGTCGTTGGCCATGGTGGGGATTAACCCCACAATCACAAATTCGGTGGTTCCGATGGCAAAGGCACTTAATGTCAGTGCCAGAAGAGCTAATGGCATAGTTGATCTCGTTAATTAATCGCGCTGGATAGGAGACATATCGCCGCTGTGTCGTGGCGGCGACGTGACAATGGCGGAGATTATGCGTGGCATTGTCTTTGCGAAAAATGGTGTAAAATTAAAATCACTTTTGTTGAAAATGAAAATATTGGCATGACGATGCAGACTCGCTCCGATGATTTGGCCATTTTGGTGACCGTGATTGATAGTGGCAGTTTTTCCGCTGCCGCCGACGTGCTGGATATTCAGGTAGCGCGGGTATCCCGGGCGGTCAGTAAGATAGAAAAGCAATTGGGAGTGTCGATTTTAAATCGCACGACCCGACGCCTTGAGCTGACCGACGAAGGGCGACATTTTGTCGATGCCGTACGTGCAGGCTTGCAGATGTTGCAGCAGGCGGAGGAGGATTTGATTGCCCGTGGCGAGTTACCGCGCGGCCATCTGCGGGTGGACGCGGCCAGTCCGTTTGTCTTTCAGCAACTGGTACCGCTGATTGGCCCGTTTCGCGAGGCCTATCCGGATATCACCTTGGAGCTGACTTCGAACGAAGGATTTGTCGATCTGCTGGAAAAGAAAACCGATGTGGCGATCCGCATTGGGCGGCTGACTGACTCGACCTTACATGCCCGTCCGCTGGGGCGCAGTGCGTTGTATGTGGTGGCATCGCCGGAGTATTTGTGCCAGCGCGGTTTGCCCAAATCCGCCAGTGAGCTGACGCAGCACAGCATCATCGGCTTTCTGGGCGCGAAAGTGTTGAACCAGTGGCCGCTGAAACAGTTTCCCAATTTGGAGCCGACCTTAACGTGCAGTAATGGCGAGATAGTCCGTCAGTTGGCGCTGTCGGGTAATGGCATTGCCTGCTTGTCAGGTTTTATGGTGAAAAAGGACATTGCCGAAGGGCGGTTGGTACCACTGTTAGAGCAGGAAAAAATTGCCGGCTCTGAGCGTGAGCAAGTCAATGCGGTGTTCTACAAATCCTCATCCGTGGCCAAGCGGATCTCGGTGTTTTTGGATTTCATCCAGCCACGCTTACAGCTGTAGCGCTGAGAGATGCGCAACTGTTTAGCCGTGAGAGCCGAGAGTGTAGATTTTTGTCATTTTGACAAAAATAATTTGTGGTTTTTGTACTCAATCGCTTGCCGATAAGCTGGTTACACTGCGGAGTCGATGAAAGGCTCATGCCGCGTGATTTATCACCCCGCTTGGCCACTCGATAAACCTTCAACCGTATAAGGATCACCGCATGCCAGAACAGACCACACAGCAAGCGTGGGGCTATCAAACACAACAATCTATGCCTCGGTCAGCAACGCCTCAATCCGTTGATCAGCCCGTTTATCCGATAGTGCAAATCACATTGCCGCGGCCTGAATTAGCGCCGGATGAAGTGTTGGTGGAAAATCAAGCCATCGGGATTAATCCGGTGGATTGGAAGTTTATTCAGGCCAACCCACTGAACTGGCCGGCACGGCATATCCCCGGCGTGGATGGTGCGGGGATTGTGGTCGCGGTGGGGAGTTTGGTTGACGCGGCGCTGATTGGTCAGGCGGTGGCTTATCACACTGCGCTTAAGCACAATGGCAGTTTTGCGCAGTTTACCGCAGTGAATATGCATCGCTTCATGCGGTTGCCACATAAGATGAGTGCCTCACTGGCGGCGGCGTTACCTTGTCCGATGCTGACAGCGTGGCAGGCGGCGGAAAAAATCCCTGTAAAGTCGGGGGCGCGCGTGCTGGTGGCCGGTTTGGGCGCGGTGAATAAGATTTTAGTGCAATTGCTGGCGCAGCGTGGCTTTGTGGTTGATGTGTTATCACGCAGCATGAGCGAGTCACAAGCACAAATGCTGGGCATCCATCAGATCTATCGCCAACTGTCGGCGGTCGACGCTACTTATTTTGCCGCATTTGATGCTATTGGGCCGAAAAGCGCGGCGCAGTTGGTGCCGTTTTTACAGGCGAACGGCCACATTGTGTGTATTCAGGGGCGCATTGAGCAACCGGTGGATGCTCCGTTCACCCGTACCATTTCTTACCATGAAATTGCGCTTGGTGCGTTGCATGATTTTGGCGAGCAAGCGGCTTGGCAGACGTTAATGCTGGCCGGCGAAGCGTTGCTGGAGCAAGTGGCCAAGCACACTTTGCACATCACACCGTCGCACTGTGTGGAGTTTAGCCAATTGCCGCGCGCGCTGGCGCTCAGCGAGCAGCGCAAAGAAAAGATGGTGGTGCTGGCTAATTAAGTTAGGGTGTATTGGCGAAACCTGTGCTGGACTGGCGGTGTATTGCTGTCCAGCCTTGTGTGTGCCATCTCGCGATAAAACTTCGAATAAACCCCACATGCTTTCCCTATTGATATTGCCCCGCGCTTTGCTACCAACGACCAACTACACTTAATGTAGACGCCATCGAAATAGCTGGTTGGTTAGTACTGTTGAGTGTCGGAGGTGTGCCATGCGAAATCATCCGCTACTTCCCCCGGGCGAAGATCTGCGCCGCGCCGTGCGCTGGCTCAGCGAACATCATCAGTATGACATGGCCGCTATTGAAGAAGCTTGCCAACGCTTTGATCTCTCACCACTGGATGAGGAGTTTCTGATCCAATTATGGCGCCAGCATGAGCCACATGAATCGTGAGGGAAGGGCATAGCTGCTCTGTTGGCTAGGCGTAACGTAAAAGGTCTATTTCGCCAAACAGACACTCGACAAAGCGCATAAATAAAAAGGAGAACCGTAGGTTCTCCTTTGGGAAGATTAGCCACCGCGCACTCATGCACGGGCATGGTTTAGTTTCGGTATTGCTTAGACGGCGGTATTGGCCGCTGACATAGCCGGTTTTACCGCATCCACGTTGAGGTCGGTTTTATGAAACCCATCGTGTAAGTGGTAATAGCGTCGGTAAATCAGGCCACTGATGGTCATTAAGATAGCCGGTAAGCCAATCATCATGAACTCAAGGCCGATAATGGTGCTGGCCGATTGCACTACGTTAGGCACATAGCCAATCATTGATAGACCCACCCCGACGATAAAGCCACCGGCGGCGCCAGCAAACTTCACCAGCATGGTTTGTACCGAGAAAATCACGCTCTCACTGCGACGGCCGGTTTTGTGCTCACCGTAATCCACAACGTCAGCCAGCATAACGGTTTGCAGCGCATTGGCGATCCCCACACCGAATTTGATTGCCGCACCGGCCATGCCAATCATGATGGCATTACTTGGTGCAACAAAACCCATAATCAGCAGCAGGATGCAGGAAACCACCGGGAATCCACAAGCAATCAGCCACAAATATTTTCTTGGCACTAACGTCGCAATACGAGGGAATAAGAATACACCCGCCACTTCAGCAATACCTGCCACCATCATGTAGATAGGGAATAATTTAGCATCGCCTAAAGCGTAGGAAAAATAATAGATAGCAAAGCCGCCGACCAATAAGTTAGCAATTTGGAAACACAATACAGTGCCAATTAACGCTTTAAGTTGGTCGTTCTCACCAATAATAGTGCGTACATCTTTAAAGGTGAATTTTTTGGTGGCTTGGGTGGTAACGGTTTTCTCTTTCACGTTGCGTGCAATTAAAAATGCACTCAGAATAAACAAGACGGCAATCAGCATCGCGACATTAAAAAATCCATCGCCCTGATTACCATTGCCTAATTCACCGACAATGTGCAAACCATAAGTACCGGTAATAAACCAAGCTAGGCTTGCAAATAAACGTGGCCATACCACTAGCTTCTCACGCTCTTGGCGCGAGCTAGACAGCGCGGGGATCATAGACCAGTACGGAATATCCATGATGGTGTAGGTCAGGCCCCAAAGAATATAAGCGGCAGCCGCATAAAGATACAATGCTGTGCCGCTAAACATATGGGTACTGAAAAGAGCCACTAATACGACAGCATTTAGTAAGGTGCCAATGACAATCCATGGGCGAAATTTACCAAAGCGTGAACGGGTATTATCTACAATCACGCCCATCATCGGATCGGTCACCGCATCAATAATTCGTGCAGCGAGGAAAATAGTACCGACAAACGCTGCAGATAATCCGGCAACATCAGTGAAGTAGAACATTAAGAATATGTAGATAGGAGCACAAGCAAAGTCTTTGCCCAATGCGCCAAGACCGTAAGACAGCTTAGTTTGTAGTGTAATTTTATCTGACATAATGGTTCCTTAGTGCCGAGCAGCTATGTATTCCCTGACTAGAAGTCATAACGTCAACGTCGCTGAGTTGTATTTTCGATGCTCATGCTACGCATTCGTGAGTGGCGATGTTGTGATCAAATACCATTTTGTGGAAACGTTTTCAGTTGGATGCTGATAATGTGATGGAGGTAATAAATGTCAGGTGTTGCGCGGCGAATAAGACAGGTTAACTCACTGTTTTTACATGTCGCTACGGAGGCTTAATAGATCGCCTTGTGGAAACGATTCCATCGTGGCGATGGCGCATTGGCTCGGTAAAAAAGCCGCCCCACCCAGTCAGGGTGGGGCGGCAAAGGGATGGTGAGAAAGCTAGAATAAACGTGAGACGATAGTAGTTAACCTAGGCACTAATACGCTCGAATTTCACTAATAGCGCGGTTTCGGCATCCAAAATCGGCAGGGTTAACCCTATGTGCTGGCTCCAGTCGCCGGATATTTCACATCCTTCGCAAGTCCACTCTGGTTGGCGGTTCACGATAGCGTGATAATTACTCGGCTTATCCAGCAGGTACACGCGGTATATCGCATCGGGATCAAGACCTGGTACCCGTAAGTGACCACTGAGGGCATGGGTTGGCATCGCCAGTTGTGCCACCATCACCACTGCTTCCGAGCGATCTGGCGCAACAACAGCATGGATCTGATGGGCCGGATCATCACTGGGTATGCGCCACGTTTGTCCGCTATGCAGTAACGGACGCAGCGATTTGTGCAATTGGATATAGCGCTCAAAGCCCTCTTTTTCGGCTGGCTCTTCTTTTACCGGATCCAGCTCAATGCCCATGTGACCAAACAGCGCGGTGATCCCACGAAATGCAATATCGTGACGGCGGCGGGTACTGTGGCAATGACTCGCGCCGATATGGCTGCCCATCACTTCCGGCGGGAAAAAGTAGCTCATGCCGCGCTGAATGGTTTGTCGCTCGAGCGCATCGTTATTGTCTGAGGTCCAAAAGCGGTGGGTGCGGGTCAGCACTTCAAAATCGATGCGCCCTCCGCCTGCGGCGCAAGACTCAATTTCCACTTGTGGGTGTTTAGCGCGCACTTGATCTAACAGCGCATAATAACGCTCGGTTTGGCGATAACCGGCCGCTTGTCCACCGTGCGCAGGCTGTACAATTTCACGGTTCATATCCCACTTGATATAGGCTATCGGGTAAGTGGATAAGAAGTGATCTAAGCGTTCAAACAAGAACTCGAACGCTGCTGGATTTTGTAAATCAATCACATATTGATTGCGGCCGGTGGGCTGCTGGTAGCCGTCAATGGCCAGTAACCAATCGGGATGGCGTCGATACAAGTCTGAGTCTTTGTTGATCATCTCCGGCTCAAACCACAATCCAAATTCCATGCCGAGTTGATTAACATGCTCGACAATCGGCCGCAGTCCGGCAGGGTACTTGTCCTCACACAAGAACCAATCGCCTAAACCGGCTTTATCGCCATTGCGCCCTTTAAACCAGCCATCATCGATAATAAAGCGCTCTACGCCCATTGCGGCCGCTTGAGTTGCCATCAGCATGATGTAGTCAGGATCGTGATCAAAGTAGATCCCTTCCCACGTATTGAGATGGATGGGGCGCGGTTTTTGGGTTACTTGCGTCGGTAAAATCGCGTGGCGTACGTGAGCATGGAAATGCTGGCTCATGCCATTGAGCCCACGGGCGCTGTAACTGGCATACAGCCACGGCGTGGTGATGCTCTCGTCTTGCTGGAGGCTAATCTCCCCCGGCAGATAGATAACTTCCGCCTGCATATAACGGCGGCCATCGGTTTTCACATCCACGCGCAGCCGGTGGTTGCCACTCCACGCAAAATGAAAGCCCCACACATCACCGGTGAGCTCATCAAAGTGTGCGCTACCGGCCACCAAGGCCGGATAATGTTCATGGGAGGTGCGCCCGCGACGGTTTTCTTGCTGGTAGCCCCCTTGTAGCAGCGGTTGCCGCACCGTTTGAAACTCGTGTACCCAGCGGCCATAGTAGGTCAGCAGCTCATTGGCCCGCGCCGGCAGTGGCAAGGTCGTGGCCAAGCGGTTAACCTGATACTCCCCCGCGTTGAGGTTGGTCAGGGTGTGGCGCGTTTTCACCACATCGTGTGCATCAAGCTGTAATTCGGTTTGTAGTGCTAAGCCGGCGCGGGGATCAGTGCTGGTGATCAGCACACCGTTTTCGCTCTGCGCTATGTTGGTGATGTTAAATACCGGCGCCCAGTCTTGCCCATTTCGGTGACCTTCTACACCGGGGCTGCTAAATACACCGCGCCCCAGCTCAGGCTGTAAGGTCATCGCCACATCGTTATCCAAGCGACCATAGGGAACTGGGCGTTGTAGCGCGATGCGCGAGCGCGCCATATCGGCGTTGACTTTCGGCCCCCAATGCAAGATTTCCGCATACTCGCCAAGCTCAATCATGAGCTGAGTTTCTGTACCGGTAAGCGTGATACGTTGTTTTTCAGTCATCTTTTTCGTTCCCAATGCCTCACGGATGTTGGCCTTACAGGCGCGGCCGTGCGGCGTGAATAGTGTGTTAACGAAACCTGTTCAGGCAATGGGGCCACCTGCTTGAGTCAGTAGCCCCAATTTGTAGCCTGAGACAGAGGGCGGTCAGTGGTGCGTGCGCGGTTTCATGCTGACGCGATACTGGTAGGTTTTATCGGTCAGCTGGAACGCTTGATGCACGCTCGGGCTCCACGAGTCATCACCGCCTACCCCCATATGCTGGTGGTCGATACGGACATAAATTTTGTCTTCCTCCCGCAACTCATGGGTGTGTTTGGCGGCGGCCAGATGCGTTTGTGCATAGCGGCTGACCGCAAAGTGGAACTGCCCACTGATCTCCAGTTGATTGACCTGCAATTTTTGCGTGTTACAACGTAATCCACTGTCGGTAGGGAAAATATACGGTGTGTGCATCGCGGCCAGTGGCTGGGTATATACACCCATGCGCGCGGCGGCTAATCGATCCGGATAGTTTTCAAATGGACCCAATCCAAACCACGATACCGACGTTTGGCTCTCATGCAGCGGCAATTGTAACTCGAGACCAATGCGCGGCATTGGCGGGAGGTGCTCTGCCAGTTGTACGTCGATGGCTAGTTGCATCTCGCCGCTATTGTGCAGGGTGTAGGTCCACGTAGTGATGGCTTGGACAACGCCGTTAAATTGGTAGACAAAGGTTGAACTGACCTGCGCGTTTTGTTGCAGCATTTCGCCCTGACAGCGGATGCACTCACGTGTCCACTGGTTGATGCCGGCCAGATCCCAGCGGCAGGCCCACGCATTCGGGTCGACATTATCGACTTCACTGATCCCGATATCGTTATCCAGTGGGGCGCGGAAAAAGTTATCGTGTGGCGCGGCTAAAAATTGCGCTTGGCCAGCGATGCGCCAGTCGGTCAGCAGACCAGTGTGGCAATCCCAAGTCCATTGCACCTGATTATCGAGACTGCTGACCTGTAAGGTTTGCGCGTTACGGGTTACGTTGTGACTTAATTGCGGGGCAGGCAGCGCGTTAATGTGTGGCGCAAAACAGGGTAAGCGCAAACCAGCATGGTGGGTTAATGCAAATTGTTCACTGGCGCACACATGACCGGCGGGTGCCCACGGCGTGTCAGCCAACAGGGCGATGTCAGTATTGAGGTGATATACCGCCTGTGCTTTAGGCTGGAAGTGACACGGGATTGCCAGCGTCTGCTGGCTATCGGCGGCAAGGTTCAGTGCCACAGAGCCGGTTTGGATCACCAGGCCATTTTCCAGCAATGACCAATGCAGCACTTCGTTATCGGTGGCGCGAAAGAGATGCTCATTACGCACCAGCAGCACGCAATCTGCAGCGCGTTGCTGTTGCAGCGTTACCGTCAGCATCCGCTGGCAGTATTTCGCTTCTTCCAAGGTCGGATGGATTGTGCGATCAGGGAAAACGAGGCCATTGATGCAAAATTGGCGGTCATTGATGTCATCGCCAAAATCGCCGCCGTAGGCCCAGAAATGTTGCCCGTGTTCATCCCACTGGCTGAGCCCTTGATCCACCCAATCCCAAATAAAGCCGCCTTGCAGGCGCGGGTACTCACGAAACGCATCCCAATAGTCATTAAAGCTGCCCAAACTGTTCCCCATAGCATGGGCGTATTCACATAAAATCAGCGGGCGCTGCTCATTAGGCAGTGAAATCCACTTTTTAATTGGCCACTTAGGTACGGCCTCATCGGCAATGGTGGTTTCCACGCGTGCATACATCGGCGCGATGATATCGGTAGCCGATGAGTTGGCACCGCCACCTTCGTACTGCACGGGGCGTGACGGGTCAAAATTTTTCGACCAGGCGTACATCGCATCATGGTTGCTACCATGCCCCGATTCATTACCGAGTGACCAAATAATAATCGATGGATGGTTCTTATCGCGCAGCACCATCTGGGTATAACGGCTCATGTAGGCATGCGCCCACTGCGGATCGCTGGATAAACGGCACATCGGCTGCATGCCGTGGGTTTCGATATTGGCTTCATCGCACACATATAAGCCGTACTGATCGCACAGTTCATACCAGCGTGGATGGTTCGGGTAGTGCGCGGTTCGCACGGCATTAAAGTTGTGCTGCTTCATCAGACAGATATCGCGGATCATGTCTTCTTCCGTCATCACATGACCCAAGGTTGGGTGATGCTCGTGGCGGTTGACCCCACGGATCAACAGCGCTTTGCCGTTGAGCTTTAATTGCCCATCAACAATTTCTACCTTACGAAAACCAACCTGATATGCCTCACTTTCAATGTGCTGGCCTTGCTCATCCAGCAGCGAAACCACCACGCGGTACAGCGTTGGTGTTTCTGCGCTCCATTGTTTCGGCTCGCGAACATGCAGAGAATGGAATACCACATCGCGCCATGAGCCGCGCTCATCAATCCGGCGGTTATGTGGGCGTTCAATACAAGGTTCAGTGATAGGTTGCTCACCCTCGAACAGCTGCACTTGCACTTGGTAAGTCTCTGGCGCACAGAGATGAGTTTGAATAGAAAGCGTGCCATCGCGGTAGCAAGCATCTAAATCTGGGGTTACGAACACATCGGTAATGCAGTGCTGCGGCTTGGAGAGCAGGGTCACGTCACGGAAAATGCCGCTTAACCACCACATATCTTGGTCTTCTAAATAACTGCCATCACTCCAGCGCAGCACCATCACCGCTAGCGTGTTTTCGCCCGCAATTAAATAGGGGGTGAGATCGAACTCGGCCGGTAAACGGCTATCTTGGCTATATCCGACCCAGTGGCCGTTACACCACAAATGAAACGCGGAATTTACCCCATCAAAAATAATGCGCTGAGTATTGGTGAGCTCGGCGTCAGTTAGCGTGAAGGTGGTGCGGTAACAACCGGTGGGGTTGTCTTGCGGCACAAAAGGGGGATTCACGTTAAACGGGTATTTCACGTTGGCATAAATCGGCTTGTCGTAACCGTGCATTTGCCAGTTCGAAGGCACCGGAATGCTATCCCACGGCGTATCATCGAAGTGAGGGGCGATAAACGCACCTTCTACCCACTCGGGTGCCTCAAATAACTTGAACTTCCACTCACCATTGAGCGAGCGGCGTTGCGCGCGCACGCCATCGCGTGCATCGGTCATGCTGCGAAAGCTCGACAGCGGACTATGGGCTTGCAGGCAGTGAATATTGACCGATTGCGGGTTTTCCCAGTCACGCCGTTGAAGAATAGATGAAAATGCGTTCATTTTTTCCTGCCTAGTTTGTGTTACTGACCATATGCACTGCGCTATTTACGGCATGATTCACTGCTCTAAATGAGTGAAGAGCATTGCCGCTGGGGGATGGCACCGTTTCCCAGCGTCTTGCGCGTCCTGTCATCGGTAGCTGTCATCGTTAAAAGGTGTAATGCCCGCAGTGTATAATTTAATGGAAACGTTTCCATGACTAGGTTGGCATTTTTTCATCTGCAGGTCGAGCGCAGCATTTTTGTGTGATCTGGCGCATTCTTTTGGGCTGGATTTAGCCGGTTACACGGGATGTTGACGACAGTTTGTAAGCGTTTTACAGGCCACTATTCACGACAAGAATCAAGGGATGTCTTGCTACGAGGTAATCCAGAATTTATCCATAAAATGGAAACGTTTACACATTTTGAGTTGGATCACGGACGCTACGCCATGCCGGTTGGTAGACTTTTGCGCAATGAGAGCGGGGCTGTATGCCGAGGTGACGGCGAGGAAATATCCGCAGTCTGACCAGCGAATGGAGATGTGAACATGAAAGTTCTTGTGACGGGTGGTATGGGTTATATCGGCAGCCACACTTGCGTGCAAATGATTGCTGCAGGTATGGAACCCATCATTGTCGATAATCTGTGCAATGCCAATCAAGAGGTGTTGCAACGCATTGAAGCCCTCACCGGCACACGGCCAGCGTTTCATCAGGGGGATATCCGCGATGAAGCATTTTTGGATGCAGTTTTCCGCCAGCATGCGATTGATGCCGTGGTGCACTTTGCGGGGTTGAAAGCCGTGGGCGAGTCGGTGGTCAAGCCGTTGGAATATTACGATAACAATGTCAACGGCACCTTGGTGTTGGCGCGCTGTATGCGTAAAGCCGGCGTAAAAAGCTTGGTCTTTAGCTCATCGGCCACGGTCTATGGCGACCCCGCGCAGGTGCCGATTACCGAACAAGCGCCGACTGGCGCGACTACCAACCCGTATGGACGCAGCAAATACATTGTCGAAGAGTGTTTGCGCGATTTGTGCCATGCCGAGCCGGATTGGAGCATAACGTTGCTGCGCTATTTCAATCCGGTCGGGGCGCATCCGTCTGGTCAGATGGGCGAAGATCCGCAAGGGATCCCGAATAACTTGATGCCGTTTATCGCGCAAGTGGCGGTGGGGCGGCGTGAGAAATTGGCAGTATTTGGGAAGGATTACCCAACGGTGGATGGCACTGGCGTTCGCGATTATATCCACGTGATGGATTTAGCCGATGGACATATCGCCGCGCTTAACGCACGTGGTCAGCAGGCGGGGCTGCACATTTACAACCTCGGCACCGGCAAAGGCACTAGCGTACTAGAGATGGTGGCGGCATTCGGTGAGGCCTGTGGTCGACCGGTTGCGTACGAAATTTGTCCACGCCGCTCTGGCGATATTGCCGAGTGTTGGGCGAGCACTGATAAAGCTACGCGTGAATTGGGCTGGCAAGCGACCCGTTCGGTCGAGCAGATGACCGCCGATACGTGGCGCTGGCAATCGCATAACCCTCAGGGCTATGCGAAGGACTATACGAAGAGCTAAGTGCATTAATACCGACCATCACGAGAGGCCACGCTCATAGAGCATGCGGCAATCTTGAACAGCGAAGATTGAGAACGAATATGTCAAACGTTGAATTTAATCCCGTGGATCATCCACACCGTCGCTACAACCCGTTGACCGGACAGTGGATTTTGGTCTCCCCGCATCGCGCCAAAAGGCCGTGGAGCGGCGCGGATGAAAAACCGGCGTTAGAGACGTTGCCAAGCTATGACCCAACCTGTTTCTTGTGTCCAACCAATGCGCGTATCTCCGGTGATAGCAATCCAGATTATACCGGCACCTATGTGTTCACGAACGATTTTGCCGCCTTGATGGTGGACTCGCCAGAAGCGCCGCCAGCGGAGAATCCGTTATTTCAAGCGCAAGGGGTCCGTGGTTTAAGCCGCGTGATTTGTTTTTCCCCGGATCACAGCAAAACCTTGCCGGAATTGCCGCTGGCCAATATCCGGGCGGTGATCGATACCTGGAATGCACAAATCGAAGAGCTGGGTAAAACCTATGTGTGGGTGCAGGTTTTTGAAAACAAAGGCGAGGCGATGGGGTGCTCGCAGCCACATCCGCATGGTCAGGTGTGGGCCAATAATTTCCTGCCCAATGAAATTGAGCGCAAAGAGCGTCATTTGAAAGAGTATTACCAGCAATATGGCCGCAATCTGCTGGTGGATTATGTGCAAGCTGAGCTGAAAGACGGCAGTCGGATTGTGGTGGAAACCGAGCATTGGGTCGCGCTGGTGCCGTATTGGGCCGCGTGGCCATTTGAAACCATGCTACTTCCGAAAACCCATATTCGCCGGATGAGTGAGTTAACGGACGAACAACGCGATGACTTGGCGCTCGCCATTAAAAAATTGACCAGCCGTTACGATAATTTATTCCAATGTGCCTTCCCGTATTCGATGGGCTGGCATTATGCGCCGTTTTTCGATGCCGAGCTGGATATCGAACATTGGCAGCTGCATGCGCTGTTTTATCCCCCGTTATTACGTAGCGCTAGCGTGCGTAAATTTATGGTCGGCTATGAAATGTTGGCGGAAAGTCAGCGTGATTTAACTGCGGAGCAAGCGGCGCAGCGCTTACGTGATGTCAGTGATGTGCATTATAAGCAGCAGTAATTGCAACTTGAGAGTGTAGCGCGAGGCGCTCGATGGTGGGGGGAAGTATCACGATGCTAAATCAGGCATCACACCCCATCCCTCATTATTCTTTTTAATCTTCTTTTTATTCTTCTTTGCCAGGAAATACGCGATGTCTGAACTGATTGATAATGTAAAAAACGCATTCAAGGCAACCTTGGGTTATGCACCTACACATATTGTTCAAGCGCCTGGTCGAGTGAATTTAATCGGTGAACACACCGACTATAACGACGGCTTTGTGTTGCCGTGCGCCATTAATTACCAAACCGTGGTCGCGGCGGCTAAGCGCGATGACAATATCGTGCGCGTGATTTCGGTGGATTATGGCAATGCGCTGGATGAGTTTGATTTAACACAAGAGATCGCGTTTCAGCACGATAAAATGTGGGCGAATTATATTCGTGGCGTCGTGAAATGCCTGCTAGCGCGCGGTTTACAGTTTACCGGTGCCGATATTGCGGTGAGCGGTAACGTACCACAAGGGGCTGGCCTGAGCTCATCGGCCGCGCTGGAAGTGGTGATTGGGCAAACATTCAAGGTGTTGTTTAATCTTGAAATTAGCCAAGCGGAAATTGCGCTTAACGGTCAGCAAGCTGAGAATGAGTTTGTCGGCTGTAACTGCGGCATTATGGATCAGATGATCTCTGCCGAAGGTTCGCAGCAGCATGCCATGTTGCTGGATTGCCGGAGTTTAGAGACTACCTCGGTTTCGATGCCCGAAGAGTTGGCGGTGGTGATTATCAACTCCAACAAAAAGCGTGGCTTGGTCGACAGTGAATACAATACTCGCCGTGAGCAGTGCGAAGCGGTGGCGGCGATTTTTGGTGTCAAAGCGCTGCGCGATGTGACCCTTGAGCAATTCAATCAAAAAAGCCATGAATTAGACCCGTTACTGCGCAAGCGTGCACGCCATGTGATCACGGAAAATTACCGTACACTGGATGCGGCGCAGGCGCTCAGTCAGCATGATATGCAGCGAATGGGGCGATTGATGGCCGAATCTCATGCCTCTATGCGCGATGATTTTGAAATTACGGTTTCAGAGATCGACACCTTGGTGGCGATGGTCAAAGAAGTGATCGGCGAGCGCGGCGGTGTACGCATGACCGGTGGCGGTTTTGGCGGCTGCGTGGTGGCGTTAGTGCCGCACGATCTGGTAGCCAGCGTGCAAGACGTGGTGGATGCCAATTATGAGGTGCAAACCGGTCTGAAAGCCGCTATTTACGTCTGCCAAGCGATGGACGGGGCTGGGTTAGTCGAGCGTTTATAAGTACAAGGCCAACATTGACCATGACTCAGCCTCTTTCAATCACCATGACACAGCAACCGGCTTATGATGGCCGGTTAGCCAAGCTGGTGGAGCTCAACAATGCGCGCGGCATGCGTGTTACTTTCATGGATATCGGCGCGACGTGGCTAAGCTGTCAGGTGCCGGTTAGCCAAGAAGAGCGCCGCGAGGTGCTGCTTGGCGTGAGCACTATGGCTGATTTTATGCGCCAGCAGTGCTACATAGGCGCTACCGTCGGGCGCTACGCCAATCGCATTGCCCATGGCCGGTTTACCTTACAAGGCAAGACATTCCAAGTTTCTACTAACCAAGCTGGACATTGCTTGCACGGTGGCCAGCAGGGCTTTGATAAGCGCCGTTGGCACATTGCGGTGAAAAGTCAGCAGTCCGTAACCTTCTCTTTGTTGTCGCCGGATGGCGATCAGGGGTTTCCCGGCAATCTGGCGGTGCATGCGACATACACCTTGACCAACGATAATCAGGTGACCATCCATTACCGCGCCACGACCGATCGAGCAACGCCGGTTAATCTGACCAACCATGCTTATTTTAATTTGCAGGGTGAGCAACCGGTGCCGGATTGCCGATCGCATTTCATCAAGATTGCGGCTGAGCAGTATCTGCCCATCAATGCCGAAGGGATCCCGCTCGGTCATCTGCAAGCGGTCGCCGGCAGCGCGTTAGATTTACGCGCGCAAGCCCACATTGGTGAGCGGCTGTTATGCGAACCACAGCAAATCGCGGTGAAGGGATTTGATCACTGTTATTTGTTCGCCAGTGGCCGCAAGCTGTCTGAGCCGGTAGCCGAGGTGGTGTCTGCCGACCAAAAAGTGCGGATGTTGGTGACAACCGACAAGCCCGCCATGCAGCTGTATACCGGAAACTGGTTGGCCGGAACGCCAGATCGCAGCGGTGGCACTTACCAAGACTATGCTGGGCTTGCCTTGGAAACCCAGTTCTATCCTGACTCACCCAACCATGAAGAATGGACGCAATCAGACTGTATTCTCCACCCGCGACAAGAATATGTTTTTAATACGGGCTATCAGTTTGTGGTTGCCTAATCGCCATTGACGCTATGTCTAGTAAGCTCTCGCACCCTCGCACCATTGGTGTGAGAGTTTATTGTTTATGGCCAAAGTATGCGGTGCGGCTTCTGGAGGAGAGGCGAGTAATGTGGCGATTATAAATTGATTGCCGAATTTCGCCGTACCAGCGTTGGGCTAAAGATAATCGTTTCATCTTCCACCGCTTCATCGCGTGACAGTGCTAGCGCTAAACGCGCGGCGCGCTCGGCCATCATTTCAATCGGGTAACGGATGGTGGTCAGGCTTGGCGTCACAAAACGCGCGATCAACCCATCATCAAAGCCAATCAGTGAAATTTTACCCGGCACCTCAATGTCATTTTGGTCTAGCGCCGTTAACACGCCTGCGGCCATATAGTCGTTGTAGGTAACCACCGCCGTAATATCGATGCCTTGCGTGAGCAAATCAGTCATGGCCGCTTCACCGCCTTCGCTATTAGGCTCACCAAAGGCAATATAACTTTTCGGCAAGGTGATCTGATTGTCATTAAGCGCGGCGAGGTAGCCTTGCAAGCGCTCATTGGCATCTTCAATTTTGTGCGATGAAGCAATGCAGGCAATTTTTTTATGGCCGTGTCGAATCAGATATTCGGTGGCTAAATAGGCGCCTTTATGGTTATCCAAGGCGATACAGCGGTCAGCCAGTTCTGGGATATGGCGGTTAATGAGTACCAAGCCTTTGACTTCGTTGGCATAGCTAATCAGCTCTTGATCCGACAATCCTTTTGAATGCAGGACAATGGCTTCACAGCGGTTATTGATCAAAAGCTCTAAGGCTTGCCGTTCATCTTGCGGGCTGTGGTAGCCATTGCCAATCAGGATATGCTTACCATTTTCGCGCGCCACTTTATCCACGGCTTTCACCAGAGAGCCAAAAAAAGGATCGGAGACATCGCCTACCAGCACTCCCATTGTATTGGTGCTTTGGTTAACCAAGGCGCGCGCCGCCGCATTCGGACGATATCCCAGTTTGCTCATTGCTTCAGTCACCGCATCAATAGACGCCTGACTGGCTTTTGGCGATTTATTAATCACACGGGAAACCGTTGCAACTGAAACGCCAGCTTCCTTTGCGACATCTTTGATTGTTGCCATGAGAAACCTTTTGGTCCGAGAATTGTTAACCAAGGCATTAAACATGCATTGTGCTAAAAGTGCAATTTAAGCCGGGCGTTCTTCCATTGAGATCGACTTTTACTCTCTGTATTTACTGATTTTTCTGCGCTTGGTAACGTTTTCACATTTTCAGTAAAACCGGCGTCATTAAAAGACGCCGGAGGGTAGGACAGCTCTCGCTCCGAGGCACTTGCTAAGCGCGGGGGTTATACCAGTAACTCACCGAGGAACAAGTAAGCGAACCCAAAATAAATAAAGACGCCAACCAAATCCATCACCGAGGTGATCATCGGTGAAGATAAGGTGGCCGGATCGGTGCCCATGCGCCGTGCGACAAAGGGCAGCAGCGCGCCAATCACGCCGCCGAGTACAGTACAGGTCAACATGCTTAAGCCGACGATCAGCAATACATCCAGCCCAACGCCTTTACTGAAATGCGCTAAAACCACTTCCAATATCGCGATGGTAACCCCGAGAGCGGCGGCGAGGGGCAACTCGCGCTTAATGACAAACCACACATCCCGCCAGCGTAAGGTCAGATCGCCCAGCGCCATCGCGCGGATCACCAGTGTTGCAGATTGGCTGCCGGTATTGCCGCCCATGTCGACAATCGGTGCTAAAAATGCGGCCAGTACAATTACCTCCGACAAAATCGCTTCTTGAGAGGCCACGAAGGTACTGGTGATGACGCCAAACAGGGTCAAGATGGCCAACCAAAATACCCGCACCCCAAACATTTTACGCAGCGATGAGGTGCGGATATCCAGATCGTTATCGCTTCCCAAACTGGCGGTGCCACCAAATTTCGCCAGTTGCGCTGTATCGTCTTCATGCTCGATGTCCATGGCATCGTCAACGGTGACGATGCCGATCATTTTGTCGCCGCCATTGAGCACCGGTACCGCCAGCAAATCATAGCGACGGATCAACGCCGCCGCTTCCGCGCGCGGCCAATGGGCGCGGGTAAATACTGGGTCAGGGCGCATGATCTCGGCAATTGTGGTATCGGTGGCTGCGAGCACCAGATCGCGCAGCGATACCGTGCCGAGCACGCGCCGCTCGGGATCGAGAACATAAATCACATAGATGGTTTCAGTGCCAGGTGCGTTATCGCGAATATGGCTCAGCGCATCGCTGACCGTCATGTGTGGGTTAACCGCTACGTAATCCGAAGAGGTCACCGCTCCCACCGCATCATCTGGATAAGCTGCGAGATTAAGCAGATTATTCTGCTCATCGGGGCTGAGTTGCAGTAGCAGCTGTTGCTGCTGGTGTGGGCTGAGGCGGTTGTAGAGATCGGCGCGCTCATCAGAGGGCATCAGTTTAATTAACCGGATCACCACATCGTGTGGTAGGTGCTGCAGTAGTTCATCTTGTCGCGTATCGCTAAAGCCTGTAAACAAACGCGCCCGTTCGCGCGGGCCTAATTGCATCACCAGCGGCACGAGATCTACGGCGGGCAGTTGGCTTAGGGCATCACACAGATCAGAAGGATGTGTCGTGCGAGCGAGGGAAACGATATTGGCCGGATGACGCAGCAGATTTTGCAGCGCGTCAGGGTGTAAAGCGGTATGTGTGAATGTCATGGATAGGCTTCCTTTTCGGCGCAGCGGTGCGCGAAAAGCTGCTATCCCTCACATCAAGATAAGCGAGCTCTCCGGTAGCCGAACACCGGTAAATCAGTATGAAATCGAAAAATAATCAGATGAGTTCGCCAACTCGGGTCTGGATCCACGATGACCTCCTGTATGTCGGTGGGAGAGCACTGCATGGCAGCAGTGCTGGCTGCATGCGGTATAGCTTGTATATTGGCGCTGAATGTACAGGCGAACGAGGTGCCATCGCAATCATCAGGCCGCGTGTAAGACAAATGGTTTCATGTCCATTTAGGGTGCGAGCCCAGCGCCGTATGCTGTATGTAGTAGATGAAAAAGGCTGTCACTGATTTGGGGAGTGGCAATTTCCCATTGAGTGGTCCGTTATTCATCACTTTTTGAACGTGACGATTTTATTGAATGGCGAGTTGTCTTTTTTACCTGTGTAGGTATTACGCCGTTTTAACCCGAAAGCCCTGTGGAACAATCTCATTTGTTTACGCTCTGGTTAGCTGAGCAGTTCAAAAAGTTCGATATAGTACTCAAAAGCTACCAACAGATCGCTTTTAGATGGACGGTTGATGTAACTGCCCTGTGTTCGTTCACGCCTATAACTGAGAGGTGACTTTTGGGGGGCTTTTTGATGACCCATATGAACGTTCAAGCTTGATATTATAGATTGATGAGCAATGAGGGCTGGAGTCGTCATTTTCTTCCCTGAGATTCCAGATAGATAGGGGGGATTTTAAGAACATTCCACAGCAAGAATAAACTTAGTTTACTTTGGAATATCAGTGACAGTAATCCAGAAGGGAATGTTAGCAACAAGATTCCAGATAGATAGGAAACTTTGCGGATTTATTCCAATGGACGATTTTTCCGTGAGATTCCATTTACGTGGAATTTGATGAGCAACATTCCAGATAGATAGATATGTGGAACGTTATTGGCTAGCTATTGGATAGGAATAATCAGACATTTTCCAATGTGGAATATTGTTGTTTGTATTTTTATAAATTGTTATAACGAAACAAAGTTGTTATTTCTCAATTTGGCATTGTTTTTCCTTTGTGTAGGAGCCATGATTCATTGAGAACTAGCCACGGGAGGAAAAAAGATGACTGCTTTTGAATGGGGTATGTTTGGGATTTTGTTGTTTTTCACACTAGTGTTCGCTTGGAGTTTATACAGTTACTGCTCCAACAAAATGAATAGCAAAGGACACTAGAGTAACGATAAGAGGCTGGTGCTTGCATTTTCAATGTAGTGTTAGATAAAGTCGTGACTAATACAGCTTACGGCAGTCCTTATCGGGCACGCTTCCAGAGATGTAAGCGTTAATCGTGCAGCAAACCAAAATACTGAATGTTTAAACGTGCACCGTTCCCATATATACCAAGGCTGTGGCATTACATGTCACACTGTCTATTCTGGACGTAGTTCTCAGCCTTTATACAAGTAATTGG